>NZ_JBSFUB010000114.1:0-21357 GCF_053591575.1 Streptomyces altiplanensis
TCCTGGATCGACTTCCTGACCGGCATCGTGCCGACCGACGTCATCACGCCGTTCACCGAGCTGAACGTGCTCCAGATCGTCTTCATGGCCGCCGTCGCCGGTATCGCGGCCCTCCAGCTCGGCGAGAAGGCCGAGCCGATCCTCAAGCTCAGCGCTTCGGTCCTGGAGCTGCTCCAGAAGGCCCTGTGGTGGGTCATCCGCCTCGCGCCCGTCGGCACCGTCGGCCTCATCGGCTTCGCCATCGCCGACTACGGCTGGGAGCTGATCAGCAAGTACGCGACGTTCACCGCCGACGTCTACATCGGCTGCGCCCTCGTGCTGTTCGGCGTCTACCCGCTGCTGCTCGCCACGGTCGCCAAGGTCAACCCGCTCCAGTTCTTCAAGGGCGCCTGGCCGGCCATCCAGCTGGCCTTCGTCTCCCGCTCCTCGGTCGGCACCATGCCGGTCACCCAGCGGGTCACCGAGCGCCTCGGCGTTCCGAAGGAGTACGCGTCCTTCGCCGTGCCGTTCGGCGCGACGACCAAGATGGACGGCTGCGCCGCGATCTACCCGGCGCTCGCCGCGATCTTCATTGCGCAGATCTTCGACGTGCAGCTCGGTATCCAGGACTACCTGCTGATCGCCTTCGTCTCGGTCATCGGCTCGGCGGCCACCGCCGGTCTGACGGGCGCGACGGTGATGCTGACCCTCACCCTGTCGACGCTCGGCCTCCCGCTGGAGGGCGTGGGCCTGCTGATGGCGATCGACCCGATCCTGGACATGATGCGGACCGCGACCAACGTCGCGGGCCAGGCTCTGGTGCCGGTCATCGTCGCGGCCCGGGAGAAGATCCTCGACCACGACGCGTACAACTCGGCCTCGTCCTCGCCGGTCGACGAGTACGACGCGCCTGAGGCCGGGCAGAAGGCCGCCGTGCCGGTCGCCGCGTAACCGCGCTGCCGGAACCGGACCACGAAGTGCCCCCGACGCCCCGCGTCGGGGGCACTTCTGCGTGGGGCGGGGCGCGGTGAGCGTCGTGTGCCTGTCCGTGAGCCGTTGAAACCGGCCGGGCGGGGCATACGGACATCGGAGCGATCTTGAAAAGGTCGTACGGAGGACGGAGCCGACGCAGATGCCTATACCCACCCGCCGGAGCCGCACCGCAGGGCGCGGGCCCGCTTTCCGGCTCCGCGTTGTCGCGTTCGGCCTCGGCCTGGTCGCCATCGTCGTCTGTGGTGTCGGACTCACCTTCAAGGCGGCGCTGGGGGAGGGCGACAACCTGCCGGCGGCCGTCCTGGCGACGGCCGCCCTCGTCGTCGTGGCCGCGGCGGTGGTCCGGGGCGGCCGTCGCCGCCGGCGGCGCGTCCGCCCCGCCGCCGTCGGCGCGGACGTCACCGGCGTGGATGTCACCGGTGCGGACGCCGTCGGCGCGGACGTCACCGGCGTGGAGGCGGCCCGGGACAAGGCCGGAGCCGAGCCCGCCGAAGCCGGGTACGTGGAGTACGCGGCCATGGACCCGGACACCTTCGAGCGGTCGATCGCCGAACTGTGCGAGCGGGACGGCTGCGTGGAGGTTCAGGTCGTCGGCGGCGCCGGGGACCTCGGGGCCGACGTCATCGCGACGGCTCCGGACGGGCGGTGCGTCGTGATCCAGTGCAAGCGGTACGGACCGGCGAACAAGGTCGGCTCGCAGGACGTCCAGCGTTTCGGCGGCACGTGCTACGCCGTCCACGGCGCCCAGGTCGCCGCCGTCGTGACCACGGGCGAGTTCACCGAACCGGCGGCGGAGTACGCGGAGCAGTGCGGAATACTCTGCATCGACCACCAGGCGCTCACCGCGTGGGCCGACGGAACCGGCCCGGCGCCCTGGGACCAGGTACCGGTCGCGTAGCCCGGACCGAGTCCTCCGCGGCCCCGCAGGGTCAGGCCCGGGACTCCATGCGGTCGACCGCGTTCTTGGCCTCCAGCAGGTCGGCGCCCGTGATGTCGCGGTAGAGCTTGACCGCCTGGATCTTCTTTCCCTCCCGCGCGAGCGCGGCGACCTGATCCATCGCCGGATCGGATTCATGGATGCCCAAGTGCTCCATGACGCGGTCGATCTTCTGCTCCAGCCGGGCGACCCGGTGGTTGGTGCGCCTGAGTTTGTGTTCGTTGACCGAGACCATCAGCGCGACGAGAGCGACGAGGAGGAGGGCTATCGCTATATCCATGATCCCCGACCCTATGTCCGCGGCGGCGGGCGAGCCGCATACAGGCAGGAGCCCCGTTCCTCGCGGAACGGGGCTCCTTGGGTACTGCTACTTCGACCGCGATCCGGTCGGCCCGGGCAACTAGGCCGGGGTGACGTTCTCCGCCTGCGGGCCCTTCGGGCCCTGCGTGACGTCGAAGTTCACGAGCTGGTTCTCCTCGAGGGAGCGGAAACCAGACGCGTTGATCGCGGAGTAGTGGACGAAGACATCCGGGCCGCCGCCGTCCTGGGCGATGAAGCCGAAGCCCTTTTCAGCGTTGAACCACTTGACGGTTCCGGTAGCCATAAGCCCTCCTATGGGCCAAAGGGTTGCCCTGCTCCAGAACCTGCAAAGAAGTCTGAAAACTACAAAAGCCTGCGGGTCACATGCTCCGCAGGCTCTGTACTGCAAGGGAAACCAAACTGCAACTTGCGGCGAGCGTAGCATGCGTTCCGAGGCGAGTGGAAGAGGGAAAGATCACGCCTCCCGGAAGTTTGACGGGGCCTGCCAAGACGCCTGCGGGGCCGCCTTCCGGGACCGGGCCGGAGACCTTCCGTAGATCTTCCGGAGCCCTTCCGGAGTCCTTCCGAAGAGGGCCCGGACCCCCGGCGTCGGTCTGTGCGACAGACAGGTCTAGCCTCGCGATGTGGACAATTCAACTGCTGCCGACCACCGTCGCAGCCGGCCACGTGTCGGCCACATCCAGTTCCTGAACTGCCTGCCCCTGTACTGGGGGCTGGCCCGTACCGGAGCGCTTCTCGACTTCCAGCTGTCGAAGGACACCCCTGAGCGGCTCAGCGAGCAGCTGGTGCGCGGCGATCTCGACATCGCGCCCGTCACCCTGGTGGAGTTCCTCCGCAACGCCGACGACCTCGTCGCCTTCCCCGACCTCGCGGTCGGCTGCGACGGCCCCGTCATGTCGTGCGTGATCGTTTCCCAGGTGCCGCTGGACCGGCTCGACAAGGCCCGGGTCGCGCTCGGTTCGACCTCGCGCACCTCGGTGCGCCTGGCGCAGCTGCTGCTGGCCGAGCAGTACGGCGTACAGCCCGACTACTACACGTGCCCGCCCGACCTCGGCGTAATGATGCAGGAGGCGGACGCGGCCGTGCTGATCGGCGACGCGGCGCTGCGCGCCTCGCTGCACGATGCGCCCCGGCTCGGGCTCCAGGTCCACGACCTGGGGCAGATGTGGAAGGAGTGGACGGGGCTGCCGTTCGTCTTCGCGGTGTGGGCGGCGCGCAAGGACTACCTCGCGCGTGAGCCGGACGTCGTGAAGAAGGTCCACGAGGCGTTCCTGACCTCTCGCGACCTGTCCCTGGACGAGGTGACCGAGGTCGCCGAGCAGGCCGCCCGCTGGGAGGTCTTCGACGCGGAGCTGCTGGAGCGCTACTTCACGACGCTGGACTTCCGCTTCGGCCCCGACCAGCTGGCGGGCGTACGGGAGTTCGCGCGCCGGACCGGACCGGACACCGGGTATCCGGCCGACGTCACGGTCGAACTGCTCGGCTGACCCCATCGCCCCCTAGGCTGCTCGCGACAGCGGGCAAGTCGCCGGCGGTGGTACGGGGGAGGACGAGGGCATGCAGCCGCTCGACGCGGGTGATCCGCAGACCATCGGCGCGTACCGGATCCTCGGCCGGCTGGGCGTCGGCGGCATGGGCCGCGTGTTTCTCGGGCGCAGTGCGGGTGGACGTACGGTCGCGGTCAAGGTCGCGCATCCGCACTTCGCGCTCGACGACGAGTTCCGCGCCCGCTTCCGGCGCGAGGTGACGGCGGCCCGGCGGGTCGGCGGCGACTGGACGGCGCCCGTGCTGGACGCGGACCCGGACGCCCCTGTGCCGTGGGTGGCCACCGGGTACGTCGCCGGGCCCACGCTGACGGAGGCCGTCGCCGACGCCGGGCCGCTGCCCGTGTTCGCGGTGCGCGCCCTGGGCGCGGGCCTCGCGGAGGCGCTGAGCGCGGTGCACGGACTCGGTCTCGTGCACCGGGACGTCAAGCCGTCGAACGTCATGCTGACGCTCGACGGGCCCCGGCTGATCGACTTCGGCATCGCGCGCGCCACCGACGGCACCGCGTCCCTCACCTCCACCGGCGTGTCCATCGGCTCGCCCGGTTACATGTCGCCCGAGCAGATCCTCAGCAAGGACGGCGTGACGGGCGCGGCTGACGTCTTCTCGCTGGGTGCCGTGCTGGCGTACGCCGCGCTGGGCGAGGCACCGTTCCCCGGCGACTCTTCGGCGGCGCTGCTCTACAAGGTGGTGCACGAGGAGCCGCGGCTGTACGGGCTGGAGGCGCTCGACGGTGAACTGCGCGAGGTGGTCGGCGCCTGCCTGGCCAAGGAGGCGGCGGACCGGCCGTCCCCGGAGGAAATGGCGCGGCGGCTGGCGCCGGGCGGGGCCGCGCGGTTGGTGGCGGCGGGGTGGCTGCCGGGGCCGCTGGTCGAGCGGGCGGGGCGGGCGGCGGTGCGGCTGCTCGACCTGGAACCGGCGACGGCGGCGCCGGGGGATTCGGGGCCGGTGCCGTTCAGCAGCCCGGCGATGGGCGTGTTCGGACCGCCGCCGGCTTCCTTCAGGAGCGGGAGCGGGACTTGGGGAGCGGGTGCGGGTGTCGCGCCCGTCGTACCGGGTGGTGGGACCGGGGCCGGGGCCGCCACCGCGTCCGATGCGGCGGGCCGCGTTTCGTTCTCGCTGACCACCGAGAACTCCGCCCCCGAGGCCGGGGGCCGCGGCCGTCGCAGGAGCTGCACGGTGGTTCTCGCCGTCGCGGGCGCGCTGGCGGTGGTGACGGTGGGCGGCTCGGTCTACCTGAGCGGGCTGTCAGGCGACGGCCCCGACGCCGAGAAGGGCAGCGGCGATCAGGACACTCCGCCCGCCGCCGCGGCCGGCGTGCCCAAGGCGTTCACCGGCACGTGGGAGGGAAGCGTCACGGCGGGCGGCGTCGCCGGCCAGTACTCCGTCAGGATCAGCGGTGGGACGAAGGGCCAGGACGTGGCCCGTACGGCGAACACGTTCGGCCCGCTCAAGTGCAACGGCCTGGGCGAACTGACCTCCGTGACCGCGAACAGGCTCCGCATCACCGACCGCGCCGACCCGGCCCGTCCCTCCACCCCCGGCTGCGCGAGCGGCACCGTACAGGTCACGTACACGCTGGAGAAGGACGGCACGATGACCGTCAGGGCGCAGGGCGAGGGAACCGGGAACCCTGCGGGCTCGCTGCGCCGCCTGGACCGCTGACGTCAACCCCACGTGTCCCAACGGCCACACACAAACCTACTGTTGGCTGCCGACAACTGACGGCTGACCACAGCGCGCAGCAGTCGACGACAAGCGGATCTACGTCGTCGCCGTGCTCACGGACGGATCGTCCGGAAGTGATCCTCGATCACGCGGCAGCAGAGCCGGCCCCGGGAAGCGCCTTGCCGTAGATCCCGGCGCGAGCGTGGGCCCGTTCCTCCTCCGTGAACTCGCCGTACTCGCGCTGGTGGCGCTCCAGCTCCTGGTCGATCAGCTCGCCCCGGAGCCGCCGGGCGACTGCCTCCGCGACGTACCCCGAGAGGTTGTCGGTGATCTGCTTGAGCGCTTCGGCCTGCTCGGCGGGGAGCGTGATGGTGACGCGTGCCGTGTCGGCCATACGGCGAGCGTACTGCGCTGCCCGCCTCGCCCGTCACGTCGACGTCAACCGGGCGCCCGAAGCTCACCCGAGGGGCTGGCGTAGGCTGGGCCGGTCCGTCCACACCCTGCCGAAAGGGACACTCCGGTGACTGAGAAGGCCGACCTCACAGCCGTCCTCGACCGCGCTGCCGAGGGTGGGCGGATCACCCCGGAAGAGGCCCTCGACCTCTACCGCTCCGCGCCGCTGCACGCCCTGGGCCAGGCCGCGGACGCCGTGCGCCGCCGTCGCTACGCCGGTACGGAGCACATCGCGACGTACATCATCGAGCGCAACATCAACTACACGAACTCGTGCGTCACCGCGTGCAAGTTCTGCGCCTTCTACGCCGCGCCCAAGAGCGACAAGGTGTGGACCCGCGACCTCGACGACATCCTGCGCCGCTGCGCGGAGACCGTCGAGCTCGGCGGTACGCAGATCATGTTCCAGGGCGGTCACCACCCGGACTACGGCGTCGAGTACTACGAGGAGCACTTCGCCGCGATCAAGGCGGCGTACCCGCAGCTCGTCATCCACTCCCTCGGCGCCTCCGAGGTCGAGCACATGGCCCGGATCTCGGGCGTGAGCGCCGAGGAGGCCATCCGCCGCATCCACGCCGCCGGGCTCGACTCCTTCGCCGGGGCCGGCGCCGAGCTGCTGCCCGAGCGGCCGCGCAAGGCCATCGCGCCGCTCAAGGAGTCCGGCGAGCGCTGGCTGGAGATCATGGAGCTCGCGCACCGCCTCGGCGTCGAGTCGACGTCGACGATGCTCATGGGCACGGGCGAGACCAACGCCGAGCGCATCGAGCACCTGCGCATGATCCGCGACGTACAGGACCGGACGGGCGGCTTCCGCGCCTTCATCCCGTACACCTACCAGCCGCAGAACAACGCGCTGAAGGGCCGTACGCAGGCCACGCTCTTCGAGTACCTGCGGATCATCGCCGTCGCGCGGCTCTTCCTCGACAACGTCGCCCACATCCAGGGCTCCTGGCTGACGACCGGCAAGGAGGTCGGCCAGCTGTCGCTGCACTACGGCGCGGACGACCTCGGGTCGATCATGCTGGAGGAGAACGTCGTGTCGTCGGCCGGGGCCAGGCACCGGTCGAACCGGATGGAGATCATCGATCTCATCCGCAAGGCCGGCCGCGTGCCGGCGCAGCGCACGACGACGTACGAGCACATCGTCGTGCACGACGACCCGGCGAACGACCCGGTCGACGACCACGTCGTCTCGCACCTCTCGTCGACGGCCATCGAGGGCGGCACCGCGCACCCCGAGCTGAAGATCCTCAGCGCGAGCTGACGGAGTCGCGTTGCTGACGATCCACGCCGCCGACCTGGTCGTCCCGGTCGCCGGGGAGCCGGTCGTCCGGGGAGCGGTCGCCGTCGACGGTGCGACGGTCGTCGCGCTCGGCCCGTACGACGACGTGGCCGCCGCCCGGCCGGCGGCCCGCGTCCGCCGCTGGCCCGGAGTCCTCACGCCGGGGCTGCGCAACGACCGCGGCGGCTTCCTGCTGGAGCACACCTACTTCCCCGAGGACCCCGGCGAGTTCGACGTGCTCGGCCCGGACCCCCTCACCGGTGACGCCCTCGCCGCGCTGCGCATGACCGAGGCCCGCTGGGGCAACAGCGCCCGCCGCTGCACCCAGAAACTCCTGGCCCACGGTGTGGTCGCCGTCACCGGTCCGCTCCGGATCCCGGCCGTCCGCCAGGCGGTGCGGCGGGCCGGCCTCACGGTCGAGGGCGGGGCCGGGGCCGGGGCCGGGGCTGTGGAGGACGCCCTGACGGCGCGTCCCGGTGCGGGTCTGGACCCGCTGGCCGGGGGTGTCCCGCCGGCTTCCGTGGTCGCGCACCCGCTCACCGTCGGCTCCCGCGCCGACCTCGCCGTCTTCGACGTGCCGGACGAGGCGGCGCTGCGCGCGCGGGGGGCCGGCACGTGCGTCGCGACGGTCCTGGGCGGACGGCTGGTGCACCGGCGGCGGTGAGGACCGCGCCCGCCCGCCGGGCCGGCCGGGTCCCGGGCAGGTCTCGTGGCCGCGGCCCAGCCAGTGGCCGGCCTCGCGGCCGATGATCAGGGCGCGGTACTCGGTGGCGGAGCCGTCGAACGGCGGGGAGCCCGCGCCGCCGATGACCGGGCCCGCTCCGTCCGCGGTGGACGGGCCCGGCACAATGGGCGGCGTGACCCGCGCATCCCTGAACAAGAAGCCCGCCGAAGTCGCCTCGATGTTCGACGAAGTGGCGGAACGTTACGACCTCACCAATGACGTCCTGTCCCTCGGGCAGGACCGGATCTGGCGCAAGGAGGTCGCGAGGGCGGTGGACGCCCGCCCGGCCCAGAAGATCCTGGACCTGGCCGCCGGAACCGCCACCTCCTCGCAGCCCTTCGCGCGGGCCGGTGCGTACGTCGTGCCCTGCGACTTCTCGATCGGCATGCTGCGGGTCGGCAAGCAGCGTCACCCGTGGATGCCCTTCACCGCGGGCGACGGGATGAAACTGCCGTTCCGCGACGACGCCTTCGACACGGTCACCATCTCCTTCGGGCTGCGCAACATCCAGGACACCGACGCCGCGCTGCGCGAGCTGTACCGCGTGACCAAGCCCGGCGGGCAGGTCGTGATCTGCGAGTTCTCGCATCCGGCCTGGGCTCCCTTCCGGACCGTGTACCTGGAGTACCTGATGCGGGCGCTGCCGCCGGTCGCGACCGCCGTCTCGTCGAACCCCGACGCGTACGTCTACCTCGCCGAGTCCATCCGCGACTGGCCCGACCAGCCGGCGCTGGCGTCCCGGCTCCAGCGGGCGGGCTGGTCGAAGGTCGCGTGGCGCAACCTGACGGGCGGAGTCGTCGCCCTGCACCGCGGTACGAAGCCCCGGTAGACCTCCCGTGAACTACCAGTCGGTCCTGGAGCGGATCGCGGAGGACGTCGCACCACAGGTCGGCAGCGGCAGGACCGCCGAGTACATCCCGGCGCTCGCCGCCGTCGACCCGCGCCGCTTCGGCATGGCCGTCGCGGACATGGACGGCAAGGTGTACGGGGTCGGGGACTGGCAGCGCCCCTTCTCCACCCAGTCGATCACCAAGGTCTTCACGCTCGCGCTGGTCCTGGCCACGGGCGGCGACGGCCTGTGGGAACACGTCGGCCGCGAGCCGTCCGGCAACCCCTTCAACTCGCTCGTCCAGCTGGAGTACGAGAACGGCATCCCGCGCAATCCGTTCATCAACGCCGGCGCGCTCGTCGTCACCGACCGCCTCCAGACCCTGACCGGCGACGCGAGCAGCGAACTCCTCGACTTCCTGCGCCAGGAGAGCGGCAACCCGGACCTGGCCTTCGACCCGGAGGTCGCCGAGTCGGAGTCCGCGCACGGCGACCGCAATGCGGCCCTGGCCCACTTCATGGCCTCGTACGGCAACATCGCCAACCCCGTCCCCACCCTCCTCGACCACTACTTCTGGCAGTGCGCGATCGAGATGAGCTGCGCCGACCTGGCGCTCGCGGCCCGCTTCCTGGCCCGCCACGGGCTGCGCGCCGACGGCTCACGCCTGCTGACGCGCAGTGAGGCCAAGCAGATCAACGCCGTGATGCTCACCTGCGGTACGTACGACGCGGCCGGCGAGTTCGCCCACCGGGTCGGGCTGCCGGGCAAGAGCGGTGTGGGCGGCGGGATCGTCGCGGTCGTGCCGGGGCGGTGCACGCTGTGCGTCTGGAGTCCGGGCCTGGACGAGCGCGGCAACTCGGTGGCGGGCGTCGCGGCTCTGGACCGGTTCACGACGCTGACGGGACTGTCGGTCTTCTAGGACCGGGACACGGTCTTCGGGAACCGGCCCGGACCGGCTTCGGGACGGGCCCTTGCCGGGAATCCCCTTGCCGGGAACCGCCCGGCGGGGAAGATGAGTCAGTTCACACGGGAAACACACAGGAACCGCTCTTCCTTCGTTTCTCCCCGCTTTCCCTGCCTCCCCGCCCTCCCCGCATCCGGAGTCCCCATGCCGCTGCACTGCCCGAACTGCGGAACCCCGGGCCCCGACGAGGCCCGCTACTGCATGAGCTGCGGGCACGAACGACCGTCCGCCGGGGGTGAGATGCCCCCGCCCCCGCCGCCCGCGTACGCACCCGGTCCCGCGACGCCCTCGCCCCTCGGACAGTTCTTCGGCCGCGCCTTCCGGGGCGACTGGGCGTCCGCGGCGAAGGCCGCCGCCTGGCCGCTCGGGCTGCTGCTCGTCCTGGCGGTCGCGCTGGCCGTCCCGTCGTACGGCCAGGACGGCGGCGACGGCGGTGACAGCGGCAGCGGCGGCAGCGGCGACGTCGTGGTCGGCTGGAGCGACCGGCTGCGCATCGCGCTCGCCCTGCTGCTCCAGGCGTTCGGCGGCGGCTTCGAGGTGCGGGGCGCGGGGCCGTCGCAGTTCGGCGAGGGGGGCGGGGACTTCGGTTCTCCGGAGTTCTCCCCCGGCGTGGCGGGCGGCGCGGAGATCTCCCTCGTACCGCTGACCGTCACCGTCCTGTGGATCGGCGCGCACCTCATCGGCGTACGGAAGCTGCGCGCGCGAGTGGCGACGCACGAGCACGGGCGTACGGCGGGCCTCGAAGCGGCCGTACGCGTCACCCTTCTCGCCACCGCCGGTGTGCTGGTCCTCGGTCTGTTCGCCCAGCTGTCGGTCGCGGGCGTCGAGGTCGCGTCGTCGCCGCTGCTCGCCGCCCTCGGCGCGCTGGTGCTCTCGCTCGCCGTCACCGCCGGTCTGCTCCAGCGCGACGACCTCGCGCAGTGGCCGGCGCGGCGGCCCACGGCGGAGGCGGCCGTACGGGCGCTCGGGACGGCACTGCGGGCGCTCGGCTCCGTGCTCGTGCTCTGCACGCTCGTCGGCTTCGTCGTGTACGCGAGTACCGAGGGCGTCGACGGCGAGGCGCTGCTGTTCGCGCTGCCGGTCCTGCCGAACATCGGGCTGCTGGTGCTCGGGGCGAGCTGGGGCGTACCGGTGGAGTACGACCTCCAGGGTCAGGTCAGTTACTTCGGCGGCGGCCTCCAGCACGGCAGTTTCGGCCTGTCCGAGCTGGGCGGGGTGCACAACGGCTGGGCGGTGGCGGGCGCGCTGGCGCTGGGGCTGGTGTGCGCGCTCGTGTTCGCGCTGTGGACGGCCCGCCGCTCGGCCGAGCGGCGCGAACACGTGCTGGCCGGGGCCTTCTTCCTCGGCCTGTACCTGCTGTGCGCCGGATTCACCGGGGTCTCTGCCGACCTCGCGGGCGGGATCGGCGACTTCGGCGGCGCGCAGGGCACGGTGGAGGTCGCGCCGAGCCTGGGGTACGCGCTGCTCTTCGGACTGCTGTGGCTGGGAGGGGCGGTGCTGGTCGCGCCGTACCTGCCACGGGTGCGGGGCGGGCGGACGGACGCGGTACCGGGAATTCCGCCGGTCCCCCCGACCCCGCCGACCCCGTCGGCCTCACCGGCCCAGCCGGCCCAGCCGGCTCCACCGGCCCCGCCCGGGTACGTTCCGCCCGAGGCCCTGGCCGCGATGACGACGGCGACGGCGGCCACCGCCCCGGAGCCGCACCCGGTGTACCCCCCTCACGCGCCCATCCCCACTCCTGCCGCCACACCCACACCCACTCCCGCCTTCACCCCCACACCCGCGCCCGCCCCGAAGCCCCGGAGCCGCGCGCTCCTGTGGACCGGAACGCTCGCCGCCGCCTTCCTCGTCGGCGGTGGCGCCACCGCCGGTGTGCTGCTGCTCAACGACGGCGGCAAGGACACCACCGTGCGGCAGTCGCAGGACGACAAGCCCGTGGTGGCCGAGAGCGAGAGCCCCGCCGAACCGGCGACCGGAACCCCCGGCACCTCCACGTCGCCCGCTCCCACCGCGTCCCCGTCCCCCTCGGCCTCCGAGACCGGGACCACGCCGACCCCGTCCGCGACCTCCGCCCCGCCGGCGCCCTCCGAAGTGCCCGCCGGCTACAGGAGGGTGACGGACCCGGCCGGTTTCTCCCTCGCCGTACCGGAGGTCTGGTCCCGCCAGAGCGCCGACCGCGGCCAGATCACCTATGCCGGTTCCACCGGGATGGAGCACCTGCTCGTCGGTGTCGTCTCCGACCCCCCGTACGCCTCCTCGTACGAGAACTTCCTGACCATCGAGAAGAAGGCCAAGGCGAACCAGAAGGACTTCCGGCGCCTGCGCCTGGAACGGAACACCTTCCAGGGCCGGCCGGGCGCGATCTGGGAGTACACGTTCACGGACAAGCAGACGGGCGAGACCCTGCACGCGATCGACCAGGGCTACATCGCGGAGAACGGCACCGACTACTCGATCTACACCAAGGCACGGGACCGCGACTGGCAGTACGCCCGCAAGACCTTCGACACCGCGCTGGCGACCTGGATCCTCGACTGACCCACCGCCCCTTCGGAGGGGAGCTCGGCACGCCCCAATAGACTGCCTTCGACCTGTGCCCCCGGGCACGCGACGTCGAGTCTTACGGGAGATCCCGCCGTGACCGAGCCCCTCTCCGAGCACACCGCAGATGTGATCGTCGTCGGGGCCGGACCCGCCGGCTCCACGACCGCCTACTACCTGGCGAAGGCCGGACTCGACGTCCTGCTGCTGGAGAAGACCGCGTTCCCGCGCGAGAAGGTCTGCGGCGACGGCCTGACGCCCCGCGCCACCAAGCAGCTGGTCTCGATGGGCATCGACATCTCCGAAGAGGCGGGCTGGCTGCGCAACAAGGGCCTGCGCATCATCGGCGGCGGCGTACGCCTCCAGCTCGACTGGCCGGACCTGGCCTCGTACCCGGACTACGGACTCGTCCGCAAGCGCGACGACTTCGACGAGCAGCTCGCCCGCCAGGCCCAGAAGGCGGGCGCCCGCCTGTACGAGCGCTGCAACGTCGGCGAGCCGGTCCTCGACCCCCGCACGGGCCGGATCACCGGCGTCAACGCCAAGCTCGGCGAGGAGAAGACCCCGGTCACCTTCCACGCCCCGCTGGTCGTCGCGGCCGACGGCAACTCGACCCGCCTCTCCCTCGCCATGGGCCTGCACCGCATGGAGGACCGCCCGATGGGCGTAGCGGTCCGTACGTACTTCACCTCCCCGCGCCACGACGACGACTACCTGGAGTCCTGGCTGGAGCTGTGGGACCGCCGGGGCCCGCAGGACCGCCTGCTCCCCGGCTACGGCTGGATCTTCGGCATGGGCGACGGCACGTCCAACGTCGGCCTCGGCATCCTCAACTCCTCCAAGGCGTTCAAGGAGCTGGACTGGCGCGAGGTGCTCAAGGCGTGGTGTGCGTCGATGCCGGAGGAGTGGGGCTACACCCCGGACAACATGACGATGCCGATCCGCGGCGCCGCGCTCCCGATGGCCTTCAACCGCCAGCCCCACTACACCAAGGGCCTGCTCCTCGTGGGTGACGCGGGCGGCATGGTGAACCCGTTCAACGGCGAGGGCATCGCGTACGCCATGGAGTCGGGCCAGATCGCCGCTGACGTCATCGTCCAGGCCCACGCCCGCGCGACCCCCGCCCAGCGCGAACTCGCCCTCCACGCCTACCCGAAGATCCTCAAGGAGACGTACGGCGGCTACTACACGATGGGCCGCGCCTTCGTGAAGCTCATCGGCAACCCGAAGGTCATGAAGATCGCGACCCAGCGCGGCCTGACGCACCCGGTGCTGATGAAGTTCACGCTGAAGATGCTGGCCAACCTGACCGACCCGGCGGGCGGCGACGCGATGGACCGCATCATCAACGGCCTGGCCAAGGTCGCGCCGAACTCCTGACTCCCGGCCTGTGACGCAGGACACGCACAAATTTGGTACGTTCATTTTTGGGCGTATCAAGCATGGTGTCACCAAGTCTGGAGCGACGGCACGGATGGACGGTTTCGTCGGTCGCGAGCGCGAGCTTGCCGCGCTCGACCGGATGGTCGGGCGTACGGAGGCCGGTGGCCGGGCGGGCCGGCCCGGCAGGGCTGTCCTGATGCGCGGCAGGCGAAGGGTGGGGAAGTCCCGCCTGGTGGAGGAGTTCATCGAGCGCTCGGGTCTGCCCAGCGTCTTCTTCACGGCCTCCGCCCAGTCCACTGTGGAGACCGACCTGAGGTTGTTCGTCGAGGCGGTCGCCGCATCGGATCTGCCCGGCGCAGGGGCCATGAGCGGACAGTCGCCCCGAGACTGGGACGCCGCCCTGCACCTTCTCGCCGGGGCCCTGCCGGCCGATCGGCCGAGCGTGGTCGTGCTCGACGAGATGCCGTATCTGATCAAGAACGATCCCGGCTTCGAGGGCACACTGCAAAAGCTCTTCGACCGCGAGCTGTCGCGGCGGCCGGTGCTGCTGCTCTGCGTGGGTTCCGATCTGGCGATGATGGAGCGGCTCAACGACTACGACCGCCCCTTCCACCAGCGGGGTACGGAGATGGTGGTACCGCCGCTCAGCCCGGCAGACGTGGCGGACATACTGCACCTTCCGCCCGCCGAGGCCTTCGACGCCTATCTCGTGTCCGGTGGGTTGCCGCTCGTGCTGGAGGAGTGGCCTCGGGGCGCCGGAGTCTTCGACTACCTGTCCGAAGTTGTGGCCGACCCCACGTCGGCGCTCATCGTCAGCGGGGAACGTTCCCTGGCGGCGGAATTCCCGGCCGACGCCCAGGCCCGCCTGGTGCTGGGAGCCATCGGCTCGGGCGAGCGGACCCACTCGCTGATCGGGCGGGCGGCCGGCGGCCTGCCGGCGACCAGCCTCAGCCGCTCGCTCCAACTGCTGGGCGCCAAGCGGGTGGTGGAGGCGGTCAGCCCCCTGTCCACGCGTCCGTCGAAGGAGACCCGGTACCACGTCACCGATCCGCACCTGCGCTTCTGGCTCGCCTTCGTCGGGCCGTACCTCTCCGAGGTCGAGCGGGGCAGAGGGGACCTGACGCTGGAGCGAATGCGCCAGTCGTGGACGTCCTGGCGCGGACGGGCCGTCGAACCAGTGGTGCGCGAAGGGCTCTACCGCATGCGCGACGGCGGGGTGCCGGACGATTCGGGTGCGGTGGGCGGGTACTGGACGCGCACCAATGACCCCGAGATCGACATTGTCGCGGCCGACCGGGGCCCGATCGCCAAGCGGATCACGGCGGTCGGCTCGATCAAGTGGCTGGAGAACCGGCCGTTCGACGCGCGTGACCTGGCGCGCCTGATCGTCCACCGGTCGCAGCTGCCGGGCGCGGACGAGGACACCCCGCTGCTCGCGGTGTCACGCAGCGGCGCCACGGTGGACGGAGTGCAGGTGGTGGGCCCCGAGGAGTTGCTCACCGCTTGGCGGTGAGCGCTCAGGCGGGAGGCAAGCGGTCGCCCTTCACGGCGGAGACGAAGGACGACCAGGCGGTCACGTCGAAGAGGAGCGCGGGGCCGCCGGGGATCTTGCTGTCCCGTACGGGCATGACGTCTGGGAAGCCGTCGGCCACTTCGACGCAGCTACCGCCCTCGGCGTTGCTGTGGGACGACTTGCGCCACGTGGCGCCGCTCAGGTCATGCGCAGTGCTCATGGTGCGAAGTCCTCCGCCGCCGATTCGATCAGGGCCAGGGACGCCTCCGGCGACAGCGCGGCGGCCCGGATCAGATCGTAAGACCGCTGGTACTTGGCGACCAGCGGGGGGATGTCCAGCAGTTGGCCCGAGTGCTGCCCTTCCGAGTAAGCGACGGGCGGCGCGTCGTCGAACGTCATGACTGCGAACATGCCGCTGCTTGCGGCATGGGCCCCGGCGGCGAAGGGCAGCACCTGGACGAGGATGCGTCCGCGTCGAACCAACTCGGCGATGTGCTCAAGTTCGCGAGCCATCACTTCCGGGCCGCCCACGGGGATGCGCAACACGGCCTCATGGAGGACGGCCCACAACACGGGCCTTGTTGGTCCATCGAGCAGGGCAGCCCGCGCCGCACGGGCTCGGGCCCACGTGTACATGTCGTGGTCGAGGATGAGCGCGGCAGCCGGCGCCATCAACGCCCGTACGTACTCCTCGGTCTGGAGCAGCCCTGGAACCAGTGTCGGCGCGTACTCGCTGATGGTGAGGGCTTCCGACTCCAAGGCGGCAGCATCGGCGAAGTAGGCAGGGTGCGGGCTGCTGTCGATCAGCTCCTTGCACATGCGGGCCAGTAGCCCGTCCGTCCCCAGCTCGCTGTCGATGCGCTGCGCGAGGTCGAGCTGGGGTTTGCGGATGGCGGCCTCGATCTGGCCGATGTACGTCCCCGAGACGTAGACCCGCTCCCCGAGCTGCTGCTGGGTGAGCGCTACCGCTTCTCGCTGCCGCTTGAGTTCGGAGCCGAAGAACGGTCACCCGACCTTGCCCTGAGTGAAGCTCAGGCCTTTGTTTGGCTTGCTCACCACTGAACTCCCCTGCGTTTCAACACCGTTGTTGCCCGCCGCCCCCTATCCATCGTATGCACACAGCGCAACGATCGGACACGGAAAGCGACGTATCGAGCGAGGCAAGGAACAGGGATGAACGCACCACGGAGGAGTGAGGCGCGGGCGCAGCTCGCGGAGCTGATGGCGGATTACGGAACGGACGGCGTACTCCGGCTCGACGCGGCCGGGGAGCCGGCGGAGGGGGCGGAACTGCCGCCCGGGTCGATGGAGTACCCGCCGTGCCGGTGTCCCCGGTGCCGGGCGGACGGCTCCGGCGGCGCTTGAGCTTCGGGAGGCGAGGTGCGAGCGCCTTTTGCTGGGAATGGTGGGTGGGGATTCCTCCCACCCACCCTCCCTGCGGTGCGCCAACCGACCGGTGCACCGGCGCAGATGACTTTTTGTGATCAGGTCGCCACGCAGAGCTGTTGCCGTGTAGCGTGCGGCACAGCAAACGACCCCCATGCGGTGTTACCAGCACCACACAGGGGTCTGACCAACAAGATCGTGGAGCCGATCTCATGGCTGTTCAGCAGCTTAGCCGCGCCGCCCTGCACGCGCCCGCCCATCCGATGGCCAAGCCCGGATTCGGGAAGCGGTCCGCGCCCGACCAGGAACCCCGTCGCGGGCGCGACTTCGCACACTTGCCCAAGCGTGAAGCGGCGATCGCCGGGTACATCGACCGGCTGCCCGACGGCGCCGACATCTCGATCAAGACGCTGGCCAGGGAACTGGACGACTTCGGCCAGTGCGCCATTGGTACCGCGCTGCGCAGGCTCTCCGAGGCCGGGCACCTGCGGCGCGTACGCCGGGACGTGCAGGACGCGGAAGGCGCGCGGTGGGTCTACCGCACCTACTTCACCCGCACTGCACGCCCCGACGCCTGGTGGGCCGCGTTCCTCGGCGGTGACGTTCCGCAGTCCGGGATGGCCGACCCCGCGCCCGCGCGGGAACCCGACGCGCGTGGCCGCGACGCCCTCGCCCGGCTCGTCCACCAGCACCCCCAACTCGCCCTGTCCGCCGTGGAATGCGAGGCGCTGGCCGGTCTGGCCGGGGACTGGTTCCGGCGGGGCGCCACCGAGGCGCAGCTCGTTCGGGCCGTCGCCTCGATGCTGCCCGATCCCGTCCGGTACCCGTTCGGCTTCGTGCAGAACCGGCTGATCACGAAGCTGCCGCCGGTGCCTCCGGCCCCCGCCCAGGGCCGGTACGTCATGGAGTGCACGGCCTGCCACGCCCCCGGTACGCCGGAATCCCTGCCCGGCGGCCTGTGCCGCGTCTGCCGCAGCGAGCCGTGCGTACGCCGGGACGACCGCCTCCCGGCCGATGTCGTACGCGGAAAGGCGGCCCGGCTCCGGGAAGCACTCCGTACGCACAAACTCCGCCCGGCGCCCTGAACCGTCCTGGCCGGACGGGAGCACTGACCGGAGCCGTACGCTCTGTCGCGTCAAACTTCTGTGATCTTGTAAGGGGAGAGCATGCGCCGAATAATGGTCGCTTTCACAGTACTTGTCGGGATAATGGCCGGGGTGTTTCTCGCGACGACAACGGTGGCCTACGCCACGGATGTCTCGGCGGACGCGGTATGGGTCGAGAAGTCGGCAGGGCAGAAATGGGCCCTCAAGGCGCCGAACGGAAAGTACGTCCGGGTGGAGATGCACGACACCGGAAAGTACGAGTGGCGCCTGCGTGCGGTGAGTACCGAGGTCAATTCGTGGGAGAGATTCACGCTCCACACCAATCACCCGGCGAAGAACATCATGAGTCTGCGTTCTGAGACCACCGGGTTCTTCACCACTCCCGAGTTCCTCGACGGCGAAGACCGGGAAGGGATGCTGCGGGCCAGGGGCGGGAATCTCGGTTCGTGGCAGCAGTTCGAAGTGGACTTCTCGGCTGCCCCCTCCTCGGAGAAGCCGGGGTCGCGCCGGGTCACCTTCAAGACCGTGGCGCCCGGCCACGAGGGGAAGTACGTCGTCGCGGACGCGGACGGCACCCTCCGGGCGGCGACGTCTTCCACGCCCGCGCAGTTCCTGCTCGAACCGGTCGACAGCTTCGTCAACCCGGGCACGCAGCCTCCGCCGGCCTACGGGCCCGTGGCGGGGTCGGCCCTGAACGTGATGACCTGGAACGTATGCGCCAACAACAATGAACGATGTGACTGGTCGGCCGATCGCGCCGGGACCGGCGAACTCACCGACGCGATCAGGGAACGCCTGAAGGTGAACGGAAGGAACCCCGACGTCATCTTCTTCCAGGAGTTCTGCGAGAAGCACGCAAAGCGTGTCGAGGAAATGCTGGAAGGGGAGACCGGCACGAAGTGGGACGTCAGGTTCGCTCCGATCCACAACCAGGTCGACGGCGTGAACGTCCAGAAGCAGTGCGCCATGGGGCCGAAGCCGGATTACCTGGACCGCGGAGCTTACGGTGTGGCGCTGGCGGTTCCGGACGAGAACGTTTTCTACCAGCGCCACGACTTCCCGTCTCCGGCGGGCAAGGAGCAGCGCAGCGCGCTGTGCGCGTCGATCCCGTCGCGAGCGGTGGTCGCGTGCACTGCCCACCTCAGCGCCGGCCCGCCCTATGACGATCTGACCGAGGACGGGTACTGGCGCAAGGAGCAGGGCAAAAGCTTCCTGGGCCTGGTGACCGACTGGCGGGCCAGGGGCTACCGCCCCGTGTTCGGCGGGGACATGAACGTCGTACCGCCCGCCTCGAACGCAGGGGTCAGCGAGGGAGGGCCCAGCTCGGCGCTCGTCCCCCTCTACGACCAGTACCTGGAATGCTCACAGGGCAACGACCCTTCGAAGGTCCGTGGGGGAGAGCCCACGGCCAACGGCGTCGACGGAATGCCCACGAGGAAACTCGACTACATCTTCGCTCCGAGGACATCCGGATTCACCAACTGCGCGGTCTCCGCCTCCGACGGAAAGTCGGACCACTGGTCGCTGCACGGCACGGTGGCCCTGCCGGCCGAGTAGCGGAACTCGGCGAACCCGGCATGCGCTGGTGAGAAGAGCCCGACGGCCGGTGCGTGCGGTGAGACACCGGACGCACCGGCCGTCGGGCGTCCCGGCGGTGTCACAGGGCGGTCGCGCCACGCCGCTCGCGGCGCGGGTCCGGGCCGGCCGCCAGGGCAGGGCGGCTGCCTGCCCGTGAACTGAACGCGGCTCAGACGGTGCCGTCCGAGGCCGTTCCGGGTTTCGTGTGGAGGATGTCGCGGGCCTGCTCCGCGGCGCGGGCGGTGCTCTCGCTGACGAAGTCGAGGAAGCGGGCGACGTTCTCCAGGCGGACGGCGGCCGGGGTGACGGGGCCGAGGACGCCGACGCCCTGCCGTGCGGTCTCGGCGATCTGGGCGATGGAGCGGGCGCTGGACATCATCGACCGGTACCAGATGTCGTCGTCGACGACGTAGCGCTCGCGGCGGCCTTCGTCGCGTTCCCGGCGGACGAAGCCCTGGCTCTCGAGGAACGTGATCGCCTTGGAGACGGACGCCGGGCTGACCTGGAGGCGCTGGACGAGCTCGGACGCGGTGAGGCTGCCGGCGTCGCTGAGGACGAGGCAGGCCATCACCCGGGACATCATCGCGGGCATGCCCGAGGTCAGGAGAACGGTGGTGAACGTCTCCTCGTACTCGTGCACCGCCTCGGCGTCGCGCCCGTAGGGCTGCGGGGACGCCTCCGGTCCCCGGGGCGCGGCCTGCCCGCGCCGGTGGGTGCGGCGTTCGGTGGCGCGGTGGGCGAGGTCGGCGCGGTAGGCGGTGGGGCCGCCGTTGCGCATCACCTCGCGCGTGACCGTCGAGGTGGGGCGGTCGAGACGCCTGGCGATCTCCGCGTAGGCGAGGCCGTCGGCCAGCCCCAGCGCGATCTGCTGGCGTTCCTGCTGGGTGAGTCTGCCTCCCGGCATCGCGGTCTCCTTCGTGGTCCGTGGTGTCGCCAGCATAGCGTTCACCTTCAATTCATTGCAACGAACGGGGTGGGAGCTGTTGCGTTACGGTCAGAATCGTTGCAACGATTTCCCGGCTTTAACCTGCAGTTATTGGGTTCGAGTGCAACATCGATGTTGCCGGGACTTTGAATGCAACGTAGCGTTTTGGTCATCGGAAACAACGAACCGAAGGAGCGCACCATGCAGAAGTTCGCCACCCCCGCCCCGGTCTCCGCCGTCCTCGACATCCCCGCGGGACGCATCCGGTTCATCGCCGCCGACCGGTCCGACACCACGGTCGAGGTCCTGCCCGCGGACGCCGCCAAGAGCCGCGACGTCAAGGCGGCGGAGCAGACCACGGTCGAATACGGCGACGGTGTCCTGCGGATCGGGACCGCACCGGCCAAGAACCGGATCCTCGGCCACTCCGGATCCGTCGAGGTGACCATCCAGCTGCCCGCCGGCTCCCGCGTCGAGGCGAAGGCGGCCAGTGCCGAGTTCCGGGGCGTCGGACGGCTCGGCGACGTCGCCTTCGAGGGCGCGCAGGCCACGGTCAAGCTCGACGAGACCGCGAGCGCCCGCCTCGCCCTCCTCGACGGCGACGTCTCGGTCGGCCGCCTGGGCGGCCCCGCGGAGATCAGCACCCAGAAGGGCGACCTCCGCATCACCGAGGCCATGCGCGGGACGGTCACGCTGCGCACCGAGTCCGGCGAGATCTCGGTCGGCGCCGCCCGCGGAGTCTCCGCCTCCCTGGACGCCGGCACCGCCTACGGCCGGATCCACAACGCGCTCAAGAACACCGACGGCGCCGCCGCCGGCCTGAACATCCACGCGACCACCGCCTACGGCGACATCACCGCCCGCAGCCTCTGAGCGGGGCGCCCCGCGGCGATCCCGTCCGTCCAGTCGAATTCCGTAACAGTAAGGAGCACACCACCATGTCCGTCCCTCTTACCGACCAGGACCGCCCGGAGCTGCGGAAGGCCATCGAGGAGATGGTCGAGTCCGGTTTCACCGGGGTGACGATGCGCGTGCACGACGAGCGGGGCGAGTGGGCCGGCAGCGCCGGGGTGCGCGAACTGGGCGGGACCGCCGAGCCGCCGGTGAACGGGCACGTCCGGATAGGCAGCAACACCAAGACCTTCACCGCGACCGTGGTGCTGCAACTGGTGGCCGAGGGCAAGATCGGGCTGGACGTCCCGGTGGCCGGCCACCTGCCCGAGTTCGGGC
>NZ_JBSFUB010000115.1:0-20609 GCF_053591575.1 Streptomyces altiplanensis
ACGGTTGACGTCGTCGTAGTTTCCCTCGATGCCGACCAGGTCGCCACCGTAGACGGAGGCCATGACGACCTTGCCCTCCGGCGCCCGCACCGGGCCACGCACCGGGACGCTGCCCGCCCTCGGCGGCGGCGGGAGCGGGCGGTGCGGCCACCGGCGCGGGCACGGGCGGTGCGGCCATCGGTGCGGGAGCGGGAGCCACGGGCACAGCGGGAGGGGGCACGGCCGCGCCCACTCCCCCGTGCGCGTCGGGTCCCGGCGCGTACCCCATCGCGGGGCCGGGAGCGGCGGCCGCGGCCATGAACGCGCCACCGGCGCCGTTGCGCTCCAGGCGGTCCAGCCGCGCCTGGAGCGAACGCTCGTCGTCGAAGGCGGCGGGCAGCAGCACCCGGGCGCAGATCAGCTCCAGCTGGAGCCGCGGCGACGTCGCGCCCCGCATCTCGGTGAGCCCCGTGTTGACCAGGTCGGCGGCGCGGCTCAGCTCGGCCGCGCCGAACACCGAGGCCTGGGCCTGCATCCGCTCCACGACGTCCGCGGGCGCGTCGATCAGGCCCTTCTCGCGTGCGTCGGGAACCGCGGCCAGGATCACCAGGTCCCGGAGCCGCTCCAGCAGGTCGGCCACGAACCGGCGCGGATCGTTGCCGCCCTCGATGACCTGGTCCACGACCTCGAACGCGGCGGCTCCGTCGCCCGCCGCGAAGGCGTCCACGACCGAGTCGAGGAGCGAGCTCTCCGTGTACCCGAGGAGAGCGGTGGCCATGGCATATGTCACACCGTCCTCGGCCGCGCCGGCGAGCAGCTGGTCCATGACGGACATCGAGTCGCGCACGGACCCGGCCCCGGACCGTACGACCAGCGGAAGCACCCCTTCCTCGACCGGGATGTTCTCCTTGCCGCACACCTCGCCGAGGTAGTCGCGCAGCGTCCCGGGCGGCACCAGGCGGAAGGGGTAGTGGTGCGTACGCGACCGGATCGTGCCGATGACCTTCTCGGGCTCCGTGGTCGCGAAGATGAACTTGAGGTGCTCCGGAGGCTCCTCGACCACCTTCAGCAGGGCGTTGAAGCCCGCCGGGGTGACCATGTGCGCCTCGTCGATGATGTAGATCTTGTAGCGGCTGCTGGCCGGACCGAAGAACGCCTTTTCCCGCAGGTCACGGGCGTCGTCCACGCCACCGTGCGAGGCGGCGTCGATCTCGATGACGTCGATCGATCCCCGGCCGTTCCTGGCCAGGTCGACACAGGACTGGCACGTGCCGCAAGGGGTGGGCGTGGGCCCCTGCTCGCAGTTCAGACAGCGGGCGAGGATGCGCGCGCTGGTCGTCTTTCCGCAGCCCCGCGGCCCGCTGAACAGGTACGCGTGGTTGACCCGGTTGTTACGCAGGGCCTGCTGCAGCGGGGCAGTGACATGCTCCTGCCCGATGACCTCGGCGAACGACTCGGGACGGTAGCGGCGGTAGAGCGCAAGGGACGACACGTATACGAGGTTATCGGGACCCACCGACAACCGTCCCCGCCCAACGCAAGCGCCCCCCACGCACCCGCCAGAGCTCACTTACCCTTGCTGCCTTCCGGCCCTGGGGGAGTTCGGTGAGATAGCGCCACGTGAGGGGCTGGCCCCCACAGTAGCGGATCACCCCCCGGAAAAACGAGCCGGACCCCGACCGCGCGGAACGCGTTCGCGAGCACTCCTCAACGTCTTGTATTGTTTGCGGCGGAGGATTCGCCTAGTGGCCTAGGGCGCACGCTTGGAAAGCGTGTTGGGGGCAACCCCTCACGAGTTCGAATCTCGTATCCTCCGCCACCGCTTCTGCGGTACAGAAGGCCCCGACCGGGAAACCGGTCGGGGCCTTCGTCGTGCTCCCGGTCGGTCAGCGGTGGTTCTTCCAGAACGGGTAGGCGTGGTCCTTCGCGAAGTCCGCGCGCCTCCAGGCGTCCGAGGCCAGCGTCTGCACGTATCCGCCGTCCTCCTGGAAGCGCGGCCAGTCCGTCCGGCCCGAGGCGGCGAACTCCACCCACGTGCTGATCATCCGGTCACGGAATCGCGCCTGCCCGTCCTTCACCTCTTGGAACAGGTCCATGTCGAACAGGTAGGCCAGCTCCGACATGTGCTGAGCGCGCTGGTCGAAGCTGGGTGCCGGGTACGTGTCGAACCAGGGCGTGTCACGCTCGCCGAACTCGTACATCCGGGTCGGGACCCACTTCGAGAGCAGCCGCGCGGTGTCCAGGGCCGGGGCCGACCAGGCCGCGTCCGTGCGGACCGCCGCCAGGGCTTCGCCCGCCGAGGGGAACGCGCCGAGCGGGTAGCGCTTCAGTACGTCGTCGGCCCTGTCGCCGAACTCCTTGCGGATCTCGGGTTCGTACGCCTCCGGTTTCATGGGGGCGCCCCCCGGCGCCAGCTCCCGGCCGAGGACCATGCCGCGCTCCTCGTCGTGGTTGACGCCGATGAGCACGGGCACCCGGTTGAACCGTCCGGTGCGCAGCGCCTCCCGCGGGGGCAGCGGCATCAGCTTCGTACCGGACACCGGGCGGGGTTCGTTGAACGGGCCGTACGCCTTCAGCAGATCGGCTGCGGGCACCTCGCGCAGGCAGGCCGCCGTGTTCTTCTCGCACTTCACCGCCGTGATGATCCGCCCGGCTTCCGCCTCCGCCTCGGCCCGGGTGCGGGAGCCGCCCGTGGCGCACGGCGCGCTCTGCACGACGGCCCGGTCGAAGAGGCCGGCCGACAGGGGCGAGGCGAGGTGGCCGCACACGCTGTAGCCGCCGCCGGACTGGCCCATGACCGTGACGTTCCCCGCGTCGCCGCCGAAGGAGGCGGCGTTCGCGCGGACCCAGCGCAGGGCCGCCTGCTGGTCCTCCAGTCCGAGTCCGTCCGCGCCCTCGAGGGCAGGGGTGCTCAGGAAGCCCATCACTCCCAGCCGGTAGTTCATCGAGACCACGACCGCGCCTTCGGCGGCCAGACGGCCGGGTCCGTACATGTCACCGGTGCCGTACATCAGGCTGCCGCCGTGGATCCAGACGATCACCGGTCGCCTGCCGTCGGACTCGGCGGGTGCGGTGACGTTCAGATAGAGGCAGTCCTCACTCTCGCTCGGCACCCCGACCGGGAGTCCCGCCGGCTGCGCGCAGGGCGCGCCCGGGGCGGTCGCCTCGCGGACGCCGGTCCAGGCCGCGGCCGGCCTGGGCGGGGCCCAGCGCAGCGCGCCGACCGGCGGGGCCGCGTAGGGGATGCCCCGGAAACCGCGCAGAGTCCCGTCGGCTTCGCCGCGCACCTTTCCCGCCGTCGTGGTGACGACCGTGCCGAGGGTCTGCGTCTTCGACGTCCTGGCCTTCCCCGCATCGGCGGACGCGGCCGGACCGAGGCCCTGCCCCCATCCCAGTCCCCCCAGCGTCAGCGCGGCGACGAACCACTTGGAAACGCTCCTGGTGTGTCTCATGGGAAGAACGCTAAGCAGATTTGGGCGATCGCGCAATGCGTTCGCCTTATTCGATCGCATCATGCAATCGCCCAACAGGAGTGTTACGCTGCCGCGCATGGGGAACCGTGAAGCCCTCCTCGCAGGCGCCAAGTCATGCCTGCGGGAGAAGGGGTACGACCGCACCAGCGTCCGCGACATCGCCACCACGGCCGGCGTCAGCATGGCTGCCATCGGCTACCACTACGGGTCCAGGGAGACGCTGCTCAACCAAGCCCTCTTCGAGATCCTCGACGAGTGGGGGGACAGCATGGGCCGGGCGCTCGTCCCCGGCGCCGACGGCTCCACGGAGCGTCACTTCGAGCAGATGTGGGAAGGCCTCATCGCGGACTTCACCGCCCATCCCGACCTGTGGCTGGCCTCCCTGGAGCTGTTCATGCAGGCCCAGCGCCAGCCGGAACTGCGCGCCGCGCTGGGGGAAGGCATGGCGGAGGGCCGCCGCGGCATGGCGGCGATCCTGGAGAGCGTCCCCGAGAGCGAGGTGGCGGAGACTTCCGTCCGGACCCTCGGCAGCGTTCAGCTCGCGCTGATGTCGGGCCTGATGATCCAGCACCTCGGCGACCCGGCCACCGCGCCCACCGCCGCCGAAGTGCTCCAAGGACTGCGTGGTCTCGGCGATCTCGCGCGCTGAGGCGCACCGGCCGCCTCCGCGGGATCCATGAAATCCGTGGAACTCGCAGAAGCCGCCGGCGCCGGTCTCACGCGCCGTCTTCGGCGCCGCCGGCCGGCTCCGGGCGGTGGTCCCGGCCCGCGACCGCGGCCGGTTCTGGCGCGGGGCGCGTGGGCGTCAGGCGCTTGAAGTAGAAGCTGCAGTCCCTGAGGGTGCCGGCCGGGTCGCCCGCGTAGTCGGGGACGACGCCGTAGCGGGTCCAGCCCGCGGCGCGGTAGAGGTGTTCGGCGGGACTGCCGGTCTCGGTGTCCAGGAGCAGGAGCGTGGCTCCGGCGCGGGCGGCGGCCTCTTCGGCGGCGGCGAGGAGTGCGCGGCCCAGGCCCTGGCCGCGGGCGTCGCGGTGGACCATGAGCTTGACCAGTTCGGCACGGTGCCGGCCGTTGGGTTTGGGGCTGCGGACGAGGCTGAAGGTGCCGACGATGCCGCCGGGACCTCGGGCGGCCCACACGGCGAGGCTGCCGTCGTCCACCGCCGGTTGCCGGGCGGTCCACCAGGCGATGGCCTCGTCGCGGCCGAAGGGAGCGAGGAAGCCGACGGACGCGTGGCCGTCGACCGCGTCCACGAGGAGGCCGGCCAGGCCCTGCACGCTGTCGCGGAACTCGTCGGGGGACAGGCGCGCCACGGCATGAGTCCGCGTGACGGCGGTCATGGCAGGACGACCATGACCGCGTAACGGACCGGACCGGGGCCCGGGCAGCGAAATCGCGAAGGGCCCCAGAGCCGGAAGCGCAGGCAGTCCCCGGCGCGGAGCTCGTGGACGCCGTCGCCCGCCGTGACCTCCAGGGAGCCTTCCAGTACCCAGATGTGCTGCTCGATGCCCGGCACGGGAGGTCCTTCGTACGAGATGTCCGCATCCGGCCGCAGCACCCCCTCGACGATCTCGCCCCGCAGTCCGGGGTGCGGCGGGGACACCGACCGCCGGGTGAAGCCCGACTCCTCGTCGCGCCACACCAACTGGCGGCCGGTACGGACCAGTTGCGGCGGCTCGGCCTCCACCTCGGCGAGCAGGTGGGACATCGTCCGCCCGTACGCCGTGCACAGGGTGCCCAGCACCGCCGCCGTCGGGCTGATCTCGGCACGCTCCAGCCGCGAAAGGGTCGACCGGCTGATGTCCGTACGCCGCGCCAGCTCGTCCAGCGACCAGCCGCGCTCCGTGCGCAGTTCGGAGAGCCTGGCTGCCAGACGGTCCTCGACGCTTCTCATACCAGAGAGAATATCCCACTTCTGGGACGCCCGTCAGCCCGCCAGCCCGCCAGCCGTCACGCCGCCCGCTCCCCTTCCCCCTCCTCTTCGCCGAGGGACGACCGTGGTCGGGTCGGCCTGGCGCAGGAGCTCTTCGGCGTCGTCGAGCGGCGGGTGGATCCACCGCTCGGTGATCATGCGCTTGCACGCCTTCACCTCCGGCCCGGCCAGCCGTACGGTCCGTTCCCAGCCGGTGGTGAACACCACCCCCGCGCCGCCGAGGTCCAGGCACCTCACGTACGGCTTCGGCGCGAAGACGGCGGGCGCGTCGTGCCTCGCGAGCCTGCCGAGGGGATGGCGTGCCGGCAGCTCGGCCGTGTGCGCGTCCACCCGGCGCAGGGTGACGCCCAGCCGCGTCTCGGCACCGGCCTCGTCGACGCCCGACGGGCATCCCGTGGGCGATGCCCGTCGGGCGTCCGCGGAGCGCGTCGGATTCCTCTGCTTCCCCCGCCGCGTCGTCTTCTTCTTTCACATCATGAGGACGACACCGCCGCGTCACGTGTGACATCGAAGGACAACCCGGCCACCGTGACGGCCAGCACCTCGGCGAGCAGCACCGGTTCACGGCCGGGGCGGCTGCCCCCGGTCCGTTCGCACGGACCGCACAGCGTCATCCCCAGAACCGCCCGCCACCTGCCGCGCGGAACACCGCACGCGTCGCATGCGTCGCGCTCGTCGTACGAGACCATGACTCCCCCACCCGTAAACTGTCCTGTTTACAGCCGACCAGGGAATCGTTCCACGAGGGTCTGACAATCATGCCGCGCGCGGCTCTGCCAGGTCCCTGCCGGTCCGGCCCGGAGCGCGCCCGAGGGGTGTGCCGGCCCCGCCGCCCGAGCACGGGCAGCGCGCGGCGGGAGGGTTCACGGCGAAGAGGGCGCATCGGCCCGCCCAGTTCCGGATTGCCCGGTTCCGGCCCCCGCCGGGCTGCCGGAACCGACAGAATGTACGACTTCCCCGCCCTCTCGCCTCCAGGAGCGCCGCCATGTCCGCCGACCCGTCCGCCGGCCCGTCCGCCGCCCCGTCCGCCGCTCCGTCCAGCCACCAGCCGACCGCCGCGGACCGCCACCACGTGATCCAGGTGCGCGGTGCCCGCGAGAACAACCTGGCGAACGTGTCGGTCGACCTCCCCAAGCGCCGGCTCACGGTCTTCACCGGCGTCTCCGGATCGGGCAAGTCCTCGCTCGTCTTCGGCACCATCGCCGCCGAGTCGCAGCGGCTCATCAACGAGACGTACACCGCCTTCCTCCAGTCGTTGATGCCCAGCATGGGCCGCCCCGACGTCGACGCCCTGCACAACCTGAGCGCGGCGATCGTCGTCGACCAGGAGCGGATGGGCGCCAACTCCCGTTCCACGGTGGGCACGGCGACGGACGCGTACACGATGCTGCGGATCATCTTCAGCCGCCTCGGCACGCCCCGCATCGGGACGTCCAGCGCCTTCAGCTTCAACAGCGCGGAGGGCATGTGCCCCGAGTGCGAGGGCATCGGGCAGGTGTCGAAGATCGACACCGACCAGCTGGTGGACCGCGAACTGTCCCTGAACGAAGGCGCGATCACCGTCCCCGGCTTCGCGGTCGATTCCTGGTACTGGCAGGTCATGGCCGGCTCCGGCCTCTACGACCCAGACAAGAAACTGAAGGACTTCACGCCCGCCGAGTGGGAGGACTTCCTCCACAAGCCGTCCACCAAGATCAAGGTCGGCAGCAACAACCTCACGTACGAGGGCCTCGTGGTGAAGGTCCAGCGGGTCTACCTCTCCAAGGACCGCGAAGCGATGCAGTCCCACATCAGGGCCTTCGTGGACCGGGCCGTCGTCTTCACCGACTGCCCGGCCTGCGGCGGCGCCCGCCTCAGTGCCGCCGCGCTGTCCTCGGTGATCGACGGCGTCAACATCGCCCAGTGCTCGGCCATGCAGATCAGCGACCTGGCCGCCTTCGTACGGAGGATCGACGAACCGTCGGTCGCGCCGCTGCTCGCCGGCCTGCGCCACACCCTCGACTCGCTCGTCGAGATCGGCCTCGGCTACCTGAGCCTGGACCGCACGTCGTCCACGCTCTCCGGCGGCGAGGCGCAGCGCGTGAAGATGGTCCGCCACCTCGGCTCCAGCCTCACCGACGTCACGTACGTCTTCGACGAGCCCACCGTCGGACTGCACCCGCACGACATCAGCCGCATGAACGACCTCCTCCTGCGCCTGCGCGACAAGGGCAACACGGTCCTCGTCGTCGAGCACAAGCCCGAGGTCATCGCGATCGCCGACCATGTGGTGGACCTGGGCCCGGGCGCGGGTTCGGCGGGCGGCCGGATCTGTTACAGCGGCGACGTGCCCGGCCTGCGCGCCTCGGACACCCTCACCGGGCGCCATCTGGAGCACCGGGTGCGGCTGCGCGAGAGCGTGCGCGAGCCGCGCGGGAAGATCTCGATCGAGGGGGCGGACCTGCACAACCTGCGGGGCGTCGACGTCGACATCCCGACGGGTGTACTGACCGTGGTCACCGGCGTCGCCGGCTCCGGCAAGAGCTCGCTGATCCACGGCTACCTGTCGGTGCGTGACGGCGTGACGGTCGCGGACCAGTCCCCGATCCGGGGCTCGCGCCGGTCGAACCCGGCGACGTACACCGGCCTGCTGAACCCGGTCCGTACCGCCTTCGCCAAGGAGAACGGGGTCAAGGCGGCGCTCTTCAGCGCGAATTCGGAGGGTGCCTGCCCGGGCTGCAACGGCCTCGGCCTCGTCTACACCGACCTCGCCATGATGGCCGGGGTGGCGTCGGTCTGCGAGAAGTGCGAGGGCAGGCGCTTCACGCCGGAGGTGCTCACCTACACCCTGCGCGGCAAGAACATCAACGAGGTGCTGGGCATGTCGATGGCCGAGGCGTACGACTTCTTCCCGTCCGGGCAGGCCCGCGCGATCCTGGGCCGGCTGATCGACGTCGGGCTGAGCTACCTCCGTCTCGGCCAGCCGCTCAACACCCTGTCGGGCGGCGAGCGGCAGCGGCTGAAGCTCGCCATCCACATGGCGGAGAAGTCGACGACGTACGTCCTGGACGAGCCGACCACCGGACTGCACATGGCGGACGTCGACAAGCTCCTGGCGCTCCTCGACCGGCTGGTCGACGCTGGGAACACGGTCGTCGTCATCGAGCACCACCAGGCGGTGATGGCGCGCGCGGACTGGCTGATCGACCTGGGGCCGGGCGGCGGCCACGACGGCGGCCGGGTGGTCTTCACCGGCACCCCGGCGGAGCTCGTCGCGGACGGGGCCACCCTGACGGCGGAGCACCTGCGGCAGTACATCGGCTGACAGCCGCTCCACGGAGAGACGAGACGAAACGTCTTGCGCAAAAGGAGAGAGGGTGGCTACGGTGATGTAGATACGAAACGTCTCGTCTCGATTTCCGTGGAAGAAGGCCGCTCTTGCTCCGATCCGGTACTCAACTCGCCCTGTCCGACGTCACCGTGCGGTACGACGACCACGTCGTCCTCGACCGTGTCTCCCTCACCGTCCGGCCCGGCGAGAAAGCAGGCGTCGTGGGCGACAACGGGTCGGGCAAGTCCACCCTGCTCCGTCTCCTCGCCGGCACCCGCCGCCCCGACAACGGCACCGTCACCGTCGTCGCCCCCGGCGGCACCGGCCACCTCGCCCAGACCCTCGGCCTGCCGCCCACCGCGCCGGCCGGCGCCGCCGTCGACCTCGCCCTCGCCGAACTGCGGGCGCTGGAGCGGCGCATGCGGCGGGCCGAAGCGGACCTCGGCCACACGGGTGCGGACGGGCTTTCGGCGTACGCCGCCCTCGTGGCCGAGTTCGAGGCGCGCGGCGGCCACGACGCCGACCGCCGCGTCGACACCACCCTGCGCAGGCTCGGCGAGCGCACCCCCCTCGACCGCTCCCGCCCCCTCGGCACGCTCTCCGGCGGACAGCGGTCCCGGCTCGCGCTCGCCGCGGCCCTGGCCGCCGCGCCGGAGGTGCTGCTGCTCGACGAACCCACCAACGACCTCGACGACGAGGCCGTCGGGTGGCTGGAGGAGCACCTGCTCGCGCACCGCGGCACGGTGGTCGCGGTCACCCACGACCGCGTGTTCCTCGACCGGGTGACCACCACCGTGCTGGAGGTGGACCACGACGCGCGGACGGTACGCCGCTACCGCAACGGCTACGGCGGCTTCCTCACCGCCAAGGCCGCCGCCCGCGCCCGCCGGGCCAGGCAGCACGAGGAGTGGCGTGCCGAGGTTGCCCGGCATTCCGCCCTCGCCGAGTCGAACACCGTGCTGCTCTCCGCCATCCCGCGCAAGGCCCCGGCCGCCTTCAGCGGCGCCGGCGCCTTCCGCGCCAGGTCGCGCGCGCACGGCGCGATGAGCCGCGTCCGCAGCGCGCGCGAGCAGCTGCACCGGCTGACCGGACGTCCGGTGCCACCTCCCCCACAGCCCCTGCGGTTCACGGCCCGCATCGAGGGCGGGGCGGCGGGGGCGGAGCTGGACGGCGTACACGTGGCGGGACGCCTGCGCGTCGGCTCCCTGCGCATCGCCCCCGGCGAGCGCGTGCTCGTCACCGGGCCCAACGGCGCCGGCAAGTCCACCCTGCTCCGGCTCCTGGCGGGGGACCTGGCCCCCGCCAGCGGTACGGTCACCCGCCCGCCCCGGACCGGCTTCCTGCGCCAGGACAGCTCCCGTACGGACGCCGGCGGCGACGGCCGTACGGTCCTGGAGGCCTTCGGGGCACCGGAGCGCGCCGACGAGCTGCTCGCGCTGGGCCTCTTCCGCGCGGCAGACCTGGCGAAGCCCGTACGCGCCCTCTCCACCGGCGGCCGCCGCAGGCTCGAACTGGCGCGCCTGGTCACGTCCCCGGTGGACCTGCTGCTGCTCGACGAGCCGACGAACCACCTGGCGCCGGCCCTGGTCGAGGAGCTGGAGGCGGCCCTGGCCTGTTACGCGGGCGCGCTCGTGATCGTCACGCACGACCGGCGGATACGGGGCGGATTCGCGGGGACGCGACTGGAGGTGGCGGACGATGAGGTGCGCGAAGCGGGGGTGTACGCGTGATCACCGCAGGACGAGCCCGGAACCGACGGACCCGAAGCCGACGGACCCGAAGCCGGCGAGCTCGGAGTCGCAGCGGAGCCGTTCCCGTGACGGGCGTCCCCCGAACGGGGGAAAACCCGCCCGGCCCGCTCTCCGTACGGTGGCGCCCGCCACGATCCGCCGCAATCCACCGCGGCGGGGCCGCCCGAACCGCCCCACATCGCCGGAAGGATCACTTCCGCTCACTATTTGCTCCCGTTCTGGCGGTTGATACGGCCTTTGCGCCCCGCCCTCATGGCTGCGCCCGGAGCCGCTCGCCCGGTAGGCTTTCCGTGTGATCTTCAAGCGCATCGGAAACGGCCGGCCGTATCCCGACCACGGCCGGGAAAGCACCCGGCAGTGGGCGGATGTCGCGCCGCGCCCGGTCCGCCTCGATCAGCTGGTGACCACCAAGGGCCAGCTGGATCTCGAGACACTGCTCGCCGAGGACTCGACGTTCTACGGCGACCTCTTCGCCCATGTCGTGAAGTGGCAGGGCGACCTCTACCTGGAGGACGGACTGCACCGCGCGGTCCGCGCCGCGCTCCAGCAGCGCCAGGTGCTGCACGCGCGCGTCCTCGAGCTCGACAACATCTGATCATCGGGCCGCCCGGTCACCCGGACGGCCCCGGAAGGCCGCCCCTGTTGGTCCTTACGGGTTGGTCCGGCCCACGTCATTGATCATTTAGTAGGCATCATCACCGAGGCGCACTACGCTGCGCCCATGAGCATGCTGACACCCCCCGGCATGGGCGGAAAGTACCGCATTACGGGCGACAAGTTCCCGCGCATGCGACGCCCCCGGAACCGACGCAGGACCCTCCTCGTGGTGACGGCCTCGATCGTGGCCCTCGGTCTGGCCGGCTGGGGGACTCTGCAGCTCATCGACGTCTTCACCGGCGGCGAGAAGCGGACCAGGGCCGCCGGACGCGGGCAGGGCTGCGAGAAGCCCGCGCCGTCCGCGTCGCCGAAGGCCGCGCTGCCCCAGCCGGCCAGGATCAAGGTCAACGTCTACAACGCGACACCGCGCTCCGGCCTCGCCAAGAACACCGCCGACGAGCTGAAGAAGCGCGGCTTCGCCATCGGCGAGATCGGCAACGCCCCCAAGGAGTACGACAAGAAGGTCAAGGGCTCGGGGGTGCTGCTGGGCTCGCCCAAGGCGCTCGCCGGCACCCTGCCCGTACTCGGCACGCAGCTCAAGGGAGCCCTGCGGAAGGCCGACACCCGCAAGGGCGCCGACGTGGACCTGATCCTGGGCACGGCCTTCAAGAAGCTGGACGCGAAGAAGGACGCGGACAGGGCCCTGGCCGTCCTGGCCAGGCCCGCGCCCGCGCCCTCCTCGAAGTGCTGAGAACGCCGCGTCCGTACGGCTGCCGCTAGCCGGCGGTCCCGTACATCCGGTCACCCGCGTCGCCGAGGCCCGGCACGATGTAGCCGTGCTCGTTGAGCCGCTCGTCGACCGAGGCGGTGACCACGGTGACCGGAGCGCCGGCCAGTTCCCGCTCCATGACCTCGACGCCCTCGGGCGCCGCGAGCAGCACGACCGCCGTGACGTCGTCCGCGCCGCGCTTGATCAGTTCACGGATCGCCGCGACCAGGGTGCCGCCGGTGGCCAGCATCGGGTCGAGTACGTACACCTGGCGGCCGGAGAGGTCCTCCGGCATCCGGGTCGCGTACGTCTCCGCCTGGAGCGTGTCCTCGTTGCGGATCATGCCGAGGAAACCCACCTCGGCGGTCGGCAGCAGCCGCACCATGCCGTCGAGCATGCCCAGGCCGGCCCGCAGGATCGGTACGACCAGGGGGCGCGGGTGGGACAGCTTCACGCCCGTCGTCGACGTGACCGGGGTCTGGATGTCGACCTGCTCGGTGCGCACGTCCCGGGTGGCCTCGTACGCGAGCAGGGTGACCAGCTCGTCGGCGAGGCGCCGGAAGGTCGGGGAGTCGGTGCGCTTGTCGCGCAGCGTGGTGAGTTTGTGCGCCACCAGCGGGTGGTCGACAACATGGATCCGCATGGCGTCAACAGTAACCGGGCATCCCGGCCGCCCGCGCTGGCATCAACCCGCCGGCCGGGGGGAAGGTGGGGTGGGGAACAAACCCGGGTTTGGGGTGGTGTGGTCGATGCCGGACGGGGAGCACGGTCAGGAACAGCAGGAAAACACAGGTGAGGCCGACCGCAGGCGGCGGCGCGCCCAGTTCCTGCGCGAGCTGTACGAGGCCAAGGCACTGCGTGACCGGGTGCAGCCGCGCCGGGCCCGGGCGGCCCGGATGCGGCAGCAGATGCGGATGCGCACCTTCCGCTGGTAGCGGGCCTGCTCGCGGGACTGGGACACGACGCAAGAGCGGAAGACCTCTCGCGGAGCGATTGTTTCTGCCACGATTCCGAGTGGGCGGGGCTCGGAGCTGTGAAACGGTTTCTCCCCACCTCAGCGAACCCTCCAGCCGGGAGGAACTCCAACCGGCACTTCTCAAGACCAGTGGGAGAGTCACGGTGTACTTCGCCGCACTGCTCGCGCGCACCGAAGACGGGTGGAAAGCGAGCGACACGGAGCTCGACGACGTGGAAACCCTGTCGGACCTGACCGATCTGGCCCGTGAGGCCACGGTCGACGACGACACGGTGATCGTCTTCATCGAGCAGGAAGACGCATGGTTCGGCCTCGTCCGGGTGGACGGCGAGGAGGACCCTCGTATCTATGTCTCGGACGCGGCCGCGGCCGCCCGTTCCTCGTACGGGGAGATCCTGCTCACCGACGAACTGCTCGGCCGGGACCCCGAGGACCCGGACGTCCTGGAAGTGCTCGTCGACCTCGACGGCACCGAGGACGGGGAACCGGGCGAGGAAGCCATCGACGACGAGGAGGAGATCACGGCGGACGACAGCGGTGCCGTACCGGCGGGCCCGCTCGGGGAAGCGGGGATCCTGGCGGACCTCGGCCTGCCCGGGGAGGAGCTGCTGGCGCTCGGCACGGACGCGCTCAACGAGATCGCGGACGCCCTGGGCGCCGCCGACGTGCTGGAGACCGTCCAGTAGTGGGTCCGGCAGTGACGGAGAAACAGGAACAGGTACCGGATCCGGGCCCGGATCCGGTACGGGACCGGTGGCGGGCGCCCATGCGCCTGGCCCTGGACGAGGCGGCACGGGCGGCGGTGGCCGGTGACGTACCGGTCGGCGCCGTCCTGCTGGCCCCCGACGGCTCGCTGCTCTCGGCGGGCCACAACGAGCGTGAGGCGACGGGCGACCCGACGGCGCACGCCGAGGTGCTGGCCATCCGCAGGGCGGCGCACGAGCTCGGCGAGTGGCGGCTGACGGGCTGCACGCTCGTCGTCACCCTGGAGCCGTGCACGATGTGCGCGGGAGCGCTCGTGCAGTCGCGGGTGGAGAGGGTGGTCTACGGAGCGCTCGACGAGAAGGCGGGCGCGGCCGGTTCGCTCTGGGACGTCGTACGGGACCGGAGGCTGAACCACCGGCCCGAGGTCATCGGGGGCGTGCTCGAAGAAGAGTGCTCGGACCGGCTGACGGCCTTCTTCAGGGACCGCTGAGGGGCCGGCCGGAGGACCGGCCGGACAACCGATTTCGGAGCACGGCCCCCCGTGGGCTAAGCTCTCTCTCGGTAGCGTGTCCGAGCGGCCTAAGGAGCACGCCTCGAAAGCGTGTGAGGGGGCAACTCCTCCGTGGGTTCAAATCCCACCGCTACCGCTCAGAACGAAAGCCCCGGCTCCCCGAGTCGGGGCTTTCGTGTTGCTCCGGCCGTTCCGGTCGAAAACGTGTCCCCTGAACTGCCCGTTCCTGCGGTTAGACTCACGCGACTCAGGGGACCGGCAGGGGAGGCCGAACAACATGGTGCAAGCGAAGAAGATAACGCTCTACGTGGTCGTCGTCTTCGTGCTGTACACGATCATCAATTCCCCCGAGCGGGCGGCCGATCTCGTCCAGGTAGGGTTCGAAGGCGTGTCCAGTGCCGCCCAGGGCGTCGGCGATTTCATGTCCCAGCTGGTCCAGTGAGCGGGCGCCCTCCGCATCGAAGGAGTGCTCCTTGATCCGCCATCTGGTCCTCTTCAAGCTCAACGAGGGTGTCGAGCGGGACGAGCCGCGCGTCGCCGCCGGCGTGAAGGCCTTCGAGGAGCTCGACGGGACCGTTCCCGAGCTGGAGTTCTGGGAGTGCGCCTGGAACATCACCGACCGGCCCATCGCGTACGACTTCGCCATCAACTCGGCCGTCCAGGACCGCGATGCGCTGAAGCGCTACATCGAGCACCCGGCCCACCAGGCGGCCGCCGCGCAGTGGCGCGAATTCGCCACGTGGGTGATCGCCGACTACGAGTTCTGAGCCCCCGGGACACCAGGCCCCGCACCGTTCCGGTGCGGGGTTTTTGCATGTTTAAGACCCAACTTGCCTTCAACACGGCTCTATACGGTGCTTGCACACACTGCACATGTCTTGTGATGCTATGACCGCTTTTGACGGATGAGTTGACGTGGTTGACCGAGAAAAGGGGTGGCGTGACCGTGCCGGCCAGTACAGCACCTCAAGCTCCGCCCCAGCAGCTTCAGCCACTTCCCCCCGAGACCGCGCCCGACGGCCCGGCGGGCGGTCCCGCGAAGCGCCGGGGCGCGGACACCAGGGCCCTCACCCAGGTCCTGTTCACGGAGCTGAAGGGGCTGAACCCGGGCACGCCCGAACACAACCGCGTGCGCGGAGCGCTCATCGAGGCGAACCTGCCGCTGGTGCGGTACGCCGCCGCCCGGTTCCGCAGCCGCAACGAGCCGATGGAGGACGTCGTCCAGGTCGGCACGATCGGACTGATCAACGCGATCGACCGGTTCGACCCGGACCGCGGCGTGCAGTTCCCGACCTTCGCGATGCCGACCGTCGTGGGCGAGATCAAACGGTACTTTCGCGACAACGTCAGGACCGTGCACGTGCCGCGCCGGCTGCACGAGCTGTGGGTGCAGGTCAGCGGGGCCACCGAGGACCTCACGACGGCCCACGGGCGCTCCCCCACGACCGCCGAGATCGCCGAGCGCCTGCGCATCTCCGAGGACGAGGTGCTGGCGTGCATCGAGGCGGGGCGCTCGTACCACGCGACCTCGCTGGAGGCGGCCCAGGAGGGTGACGGGCTGCCGGGACTGCTCGACCGGCTCGGGTACGAGGACCCGGCGCTGGCCGGGGTCGAGCACCGCGACCTCGTGCGGCACCTGCTCGTACAGCTGCCCGAACGCGAACAGCGGATCCTGCTGCTCCGGTACTACAACAACCTGACGCAGTCCCAGATCAGTGCCGAACTGGGCGTCTCCCAGATGCATGTGTCGAGACTTCTGGCGAGAAGCTTCGCCCGGCTCAGATCCGCAAATCGGATCGAGGCGTAACCGGATCGGGTAGGACCTGCTCATGGCCGAAAAGCCGCACACCCCCTCTTTCCTGCGCAGGTTTGTCGACTTGGCGCTACAGCGCGTTGCCGACATGTGACATTCTGCTGAGACCGCGTTTGCCGCAGCCACTCCTCCGGTATTCAGGTGGAGGCTGCTTCCTCCGACGGGAGCGCCCGCCGCTACCGTCAGCGACCTCAAGGGGGTGGCATGTCCGCAGAACAGGGCAGCTCGAAGGTGCTCACGAAGGAAGTAGTGCCCGCCGTGCTCGACCAGGTGACGGCTCCGCCGCCGCTGGTGTCGCAGCCGGAAGCCATCGACACCCGCACTCTGTCCCGCTCGCTCTTCCTGCGGCTCGCCGCCCTCGACAAGGACAGCCCGGACCGTACGTACGTACGGGACACGCTGATCGAGCTCAACCTGCCCCTGGTGCGGTACGCCGCCGCCCGGTTCCGCAGCCGCAACGAGCCGATGGAGGACATCGTCCAGGTCGGCACGATCGGGCTGATCAAGGCGATCGACCGGTTCGACTGCGAACGGGGCGTCGAGTTCCCGACGTTCGCGATGCCGACGGTGGTCGGGGAGATCAAGCGCTTCTTCCGCGACACCAGCTGGTCGGTACGGGTCCCGCGCCGCCTCCAGGAGCTGCGGCTCGCGCTGACGAAGGCCAGCGACGACCTCGCGCAGAGGCTCGACCGCTCGCCGACCGTCCCCGAACTCGCCGCGGTGCTCGGGGTGTCGGAGGAGGATGTCGTCGACGGCCTCGCGGTCGGCAACGCCTACACCGCGAGCTCGCTGGACTCGCCCTCCCCGGAGGACGACGGCGGCGAGGGTTCGCTGGCGGACCGGCTCGGGTACGAGGACACGGCGCTGGAGGGTGTCGAGTACCGCGAGTCCCTGAAGCCGCTGCTGGCGAAGCTGCCGCCGCGCGAGCGCCAGATCATCATGCTGCGGTTCTTCGCGAACATGACGCAGTCCCAGATCGGCGAGGAGGTCGGCATCTCCCAGATGCACGTCTCGCGCCTGCTGACCCGCACGCTCGCGCAGCTCAGAGAAGGGCTCATCGCGGACTGAGCCGCGTCACCGGCGCCTCCGGCCCGACGACACCTCCGGCACGACGGCACCACTGTCACGAGGCCCGGCACACGACCGCCGGGGCGCTACGACGAGCGCCCCGGCGGTCGTGCCGTCCCGGGCGGCGTGTCCGCCGGCCGGGAGCGGCGGTCAGCCGAGCGCGAGCCAGGCGACCGCCGCGAGGATCACGACGACGGCCACGACGCCGACGATCAGGCCGGTCCTGGGACCGCCCGACGCCGCGGCCGCGGCCGGCTGCTGTCGCTGCGGTTCGCCGTCGTCCACGAAGGCGCGGAACATCTGGGTGCTGCCCGCCGGGTCGTGGTGACCCTCGGGGCCCTGGGGGGCATGGGGGTTGTGTGCCATGGGGAAGGACCCTAGCGAAGTGGGACCGCCCAGCACACCCCAGGACCCCGGTAGCGGCCCCTGAAGCGGTGCCACCGCGCCTCCGCGGGCCTGATCTGCGGCTTTACCGGCCACTCGGCCACCCTTGACCCGCCACGAACAGATCCTTTTGGGTTCCTTTACTCCGGCAAGCCCGAATTCATTTGCCTGTAGCAACCAACCGCTTATATGGTTGCCCTAAGCAACAAGATGTTCGGAGGTGCCCATGGCCGCACAGAGCCAGTTCGCGGAACTGGCCCGGCAGCTCAGCGCCATCGGTGCCGTGAAGCGCGATCTCGCACGCATCCTCCCCGCGCACTGCCCGGCCGGATCGGCCGCCGTGCTCACCCTCCTCGACCACCACGGCGAGATGCGGATGAGCCGGCTCGCCGAGCTCCTCGCGGTCGACATGTCGGTGACCAGCCGGCACGTGGCACACGTGGCGGAGCGCGGCTGGGTCGACCGGGCCCCCGACCCGTGCGACAAGCGTTCACGCATCCTGCGGCTCAACCCGGCGGGCCGGGCGCTCCTGGAGGAACTCTCCGAGCGCTACATCCAGACGCTCGCCGGTGCCCTCGACGACTGGTCCGACGACGAGGTCGGACAGCTCAACACGATGCTGGCCCGCCTGCGCCGCAGCTTCGGCGAGTGCCGGGCGCGGTCACCGCACCACTTCGAGCACGACGCAGTAACACCCGCAACACCCGCGTAAGAGCAAAGGAATTCAATGGCTACGACCACACCAGCCGGTGTGCGGGGCGGCCACGCCAAGCAGGGGTCCTCCCACTCCTCCGACGGCGCGCCGATGACTCACCGGCAGATCATGGAGGCCCTCACCGGTCTTCTGCTCGGCATGTTCGTCGCGATGCTGTCGTCGACGATCGTGTCCAACGCCCTCCCCGAGATCATCAGGGACCTCGACGGCACCCAGAGCGCGTACACCTGGGTCGTCACCGCGGCGCTCCTGTCCATGACGGTGACCACCCCGCTCTGGGGCAAGCTGGCGGACCTCTTCAGCAAGAAGCTGCTGGTCCAGGTGGCTCTGGTCATCTTCGTGATCGGCTCGGCGCTCGCCGGCATATCGCAGAACACCGGCACGCTCATCGCCTTCCGCGTGCTCCAGGGCGTCGGCACCGGTGGTCTGGTCGCGCTCTCGCAGATCGTGATCGCCGCGATGATCCCGCCGCGTGAGCGCGGCCGGTACGCCGGTTACATCGGCGCCACGTTCGCGGTCGCGACGGTCGGCGGCCCGCTGCTCGGCGGCGTCATCACCGACACCGACTGGCTGGGCTGGCGCTGGTGCTTCTACGTCGGTGTGCCGTTCGCGGCCATCGCGCTGGTCCTCCTCCAGAAGACCCTCAAGCTTCCGGTCGTCAGGCGCAAGGTCAGGATCGACTGGCTCGGCGCCTTCTTCCTGGCCGCCTCCGTCTCCCTGCTGATGATCTGGGTGACCCTGGCGGGCGACAAGTACGACTGGATCTCGTGGCAGACGTACGCGATGGTCGGCGGATCCGTCGTGCTCGGCCTGATCTTCGTCCTCGTCGAGACGAAGGCCGCGGAGCCCCTGATCCCGCTGCGCTTCTTCCGTAACCGCACGATCGCGCTCACGTCCTTCGCGAGCCTCTTCGTCGGTGTCGCGATGTTCGGCTCGACCGTCTTCCTGAGCCAGTACTTCCAGCTCGCCCGGGACAAGTCGCCGACGATGTCCGGCGTCATGACGATCCCGATGATCGCCGGTCTCTTCGTCTCCTCGACGGTCTCCGGCCAGATCATCACCAAGACCGGCCGCTGGAAGGGCTTCCTGGTCGGCGGCGGTGTCGGCCTCGTGGCGGGCCTCGGCCTGCTCAGCACCATCACGTACGACACCGAGTACTGGCAGGTCGCCCTCTACATGGCGGTCCTCGGCCTCGGCCTCGGCATGATGATGCAGAACCTCGTCCTGGCCTCCCAGAACCAGGTCAAGCCGCACGAGCTCGGCGCGGCCAGCTCGCTGGTCACCTTCACCCGCACCCTCGGTGGCGCCATCGGCGTCTCCGCGCTCGGCGCGGTGCTCTCCAGCCGCATCACCCACTACGTCGAGGACGGCCTCGCCGCCCTCCACATCAAGCCGGGCGCGGCCGGCGGCGGGAACACCATCCCGGACATGGACGCGCTGCCCGCGCCGATCAGGACCGTCATGGAGAGCGCCTACGGAGACGGGGTCGCCGACCTCTTCCTGTACGCCGCGCCCATCGCGCTGGTCGGTCTGATCCTGGTCCTGTTCGTGAAGGAGGTCGCCTTGAAGTCGTCCAACGACGACGCGACGCAGTCGTCGCAGCCGGACGCGGAGCCGGTGTCCGCGGCGCCCGCCGACACGGCCGCCACGGTCGCCGGGGCCGCTGCCCCGATCGTGACCGGCAGGACCCTGCACGGCACGGTCCGTACCGCCGAGGGAACGGCCGTACCGCACGCCGCGGTCACGCTGATCTCGCTCGCCGGACGGCAGCTCGGCCGCGCGGTCGCCCAGGAGGGCCGTTACGCGCTGGACGCCCCGGCGGCCGGTTCGTACGTCCTGATCGCCTCCGCCGACGGCTTCCAGCCGCAGGCGTCCACGGTGGTCGTGGGTGACGAGCCCGTCGCGTACGACATCCTCCTGTCCGGTACGAGCGGACTCGCCGGCACCGTGCGCACCGCGGACGGCGGCCTGCCCGTCGAGGACGCGATGGTCATCGTGACCGACGTACGCGGCGATGTGCTCGCCACCGGCAAGTCGGCCGCACAGGGCGACTTCGTCTTCGGCGAGCTGGTCCCCGGAACGGTGACCGTCGCGGTGAACGCGGCCGGTTTCCGGCCGATGGCGCTGCCGGTGGAGATCGGCGGCCAGGGCGTCACCCGCGTCGAGGTCGCGCTCCAGTCCGGCGCGCTCGTCCGGGGCACGGTACGCGGCGGCGCCGCCCGGCGCCCGCTGGCCGACGCCCGGGTGACGCTGATGGACGCCGCCGGGAACGTGGTCGCCTCCTCCACCACCGGGGACGACGGGGCGTACGCCTTCGCCGACCTCGACTCGGGCGAGTACACGGTCGTCGCGACCGGCTACCCGCCGGTGGCCGGAGTGCTCACCGTCTCGGGCCGCGGCGTCGACGGCCACGACATCGAGCTCGCCCACCCGGGCGAGTAATCACAGGCCCCCGGCCCGGGGCGCGTCCTTAGCGGAGGCGCGCCCCCACGGCCGGTGTGGAAACGGGCCCCGGCAGCGGGTCCGACAGGCAGGGGACGGCTCCCCGGTGGGAGCCCTGGGACACCGCCGACGACACCCCGGTCCCCGACCCCTACCACCAGCCCGGCTCGCCGGTGCGGCTCACCG
>NZ_JBSFUB010000116.1:0-19502 GCF_053591575.1 Streptomyces altiplanensis
GGGCGGGCGGGGCGCCCCCCCGCCCCCCACACCCCCCCGGGAGCCTCAGCAGCTCCGCGTAGCTCCTGATCACCGTGGAGGTCCCGCGTTTCCGTCGGCCGGCAAGGGGGCTGGGTCCGCCAGGCGGAACACGTCCTCACCGGTCTCGGCCCGCCAGACCAGCTGCTCCTGGTCCCCGTCGATGGCGACGACGGCGGCCCTGGTCCGAATGAAGTTGTTGCTCCGGCCCAGGGAGTAGGCGCCGGTGTCGTGCAGGCACAGCAGGTCGCCGGTCCGCACGTCGTCCGGCAGGCCGACAGCCTGGGAGTGGATGTCGTTCTCGTAGCACAGCGGCCCGGCCACCGACCAGCTGGACTGGTCCGACGAGAACGCGCGGCCGATCGGAACCAGCCGGTGCACCTCACCACTGCCGGTCCACGGGGCCACGTTGTTGCCCCCGTCCACGATCAGCCAGCGGGCCTCCGGCAGCTCCTTCCGCGACATCACCCGGGTCACCATGGCCATCGCGTCGGAGACCAGCCAGCGGCCCGGCTCACAGGCAAGGGTCACCCCGTCCAGGCCCAGGTCCCGCATGTGCTTGTCCACGTCCGACAGCAGCAGCGCCGTGTCCAGGAACGGTTCCTCATCGGCCACCGGGTCGCCGCCGTGCAGGCCCCACAGCGCGGACAGCGGCCCCGAGCGGGGACGCCGGATGCCCGGGACACCGAACCCGCCGCCGATGTTGACCTCGCGCAGCCCGAACCGCCGGTGCAGCTCCGCCGCCTCGCCGAGCACCTTCTCCAGCGCGCCGAGCATCAGCTCCTGGTGCACTATCTGGCTGCTGAGGTGGGCGTGCACAGCGGTGAGCCTCAGGTGCGGGGACTCGGCGATGCGCTGTACGAGCCGGGCGAGCTGCGGCGAACCGGCCGGCCAGCCGAACCGGTTGCGGAGGGCGGCGCGTTCGGCCTGGAGCCGGTACGAGGGGTCGGAGGAGGTCGAGACCGGCACTCCGGGAGAGACCCGGATCCCCACCTCCACCGTGTCCCGCCCGGCCGCGGCCGCGAGGCGTTCCAGCACCTCGATCTCGTGCTCACCGTCGATGTTGACCCGCACCCCGTGCCGGAGTGCGAGGGCCAGCTCCTCCTCGGTCTTCACCGGGCCGTTGAACACCGTCTCCGCCGGCGCGAAACCGGCCGCGAGCGCTGCCTCCAGCTCGTACCCCGACACGACGTCGGCTCCCATGCCGTGGCGCGCGAGCCGGCGGGTCAGATGGGGCAGGTAGTTGGTCTTCACCGAGTAGTAGGCCTTGGCGGGCCTCGCCAGTTCGCCCAGCGCCCCGAGCAGGTCCTGCGCCGCCCGGTCCAGCCGGGCGGTGTCCAGGACGTGGAAGGGGGTGGTGTGACGGTCGGCGAGAGCGACCAGCCGGTCGTAGTCCCAGCCCGGCGCGGGGGCCGGGTCCGGCAGTGCGCCGCTCATACGGCCGCCCTTTCCCCCGTCGTGGTCCGCCGGTGTCCGGCTGCTTGGGGCGAAGTGCCGGTGAGCAGCCGGAATCCGGCGTCGATGCGGTCGTGCGTGACCATGTCGGCGTACCGGCGGTGCCAGGCGCCCGAGGCCAGGTCGCCGCGCAGCCGCTCGACACCGCGCTCGATCGCCTCCGTGTCGGTCAGCGCGAAGGCCGAGCAGGCACGTCGCATCATGGGATCGAGATACGCCTCCGGCCTTCGCCAGAACGCGGTCATGAAACCGTCGGTGAAGTCGTGCCAGACGGGCAGCTCGGTGACCTCGCAGGGCCCGAGCAGCGCGGTGAGCCGGTCCAGCGAGGGGACCCGGGAGCGTTCGGCCTCGGCGATCTCCGGGACGTAGTCCCGGGTGAACCAGAAGTCTGCCTGGACGTCCATGTCGTAGGTGACGACGGCGAAGCGGGAGGCGACGCGGAGAAGTTCCGAGACCCCGCCTTCCAGGTCCGACCAGTGGTGGACGGTCAGGACGGCCTGGACGGCGTCGAACGCCTGGTCGTCGAAGGGCAGGTTCTCCGCTCGTCCGATGACGCACGGAGCGGCGTCCCGGTCGCGCTGGGCGCGCATTTCGAGTGAGGGCTCGACCGCGACGACCCGTACGTCGGACGGTTCGTACGCACCCGAGCCGGCCCCGACGTTCAAGACGGTGCGGGCGTCACCCAAGGAGGCCCGGATGATCTGTGCCCAGCGGCGGTCGGGGCGGCGCACGGCGGAGTAACCGACACCGATGCGGTCGTAGACCGGCCCGGCGCCGGGAGCGGACAAGGCGGTACCTGTGGGAGCGGTCTGGGTCATGGCGGTCACGACGCGTTGCTCGCGAGAACCTCTGCCTCGTACTCCTCGCCGTACCGGCGGTGTTCCCACGGGTTGACCGCCACCAGCCACACGTCCCGGTGTCCGCCCTCGTCCGTGAGGTGCTTGATGTCGGTCACGTGGTGGAACATCGCCTGATCGTCGAAGGCGATGGCCTGGCCGTCCTGGAGGGTGGTGCGGAAGAACGGCTCGCCGCCGCCGAGCGGCATCAACTGGGTCTCGCCACCGGATATGTTGTGGCGGCGGGTGACGGCGACGATGCCGAAGCGGTGGCCGTCACGGTGCGGGCCTTCGGGCGCGGCCACGCCCTCGACGTCCGGAGTGGAAACGACCCGGCACTGGTGGATGTTGAGCTGCCACACGGTGCCCTTGTCCAGGTCCAGAGCCTCCGCCCCGGCGGCGATGAGCGGCGTGGGATCCACGGTCAGCGGCTCCAGGGTGCGCAGTTGCCCGCCGACCAGGTCGTTGTACTGGCGGGGCTGGGCGAAGTGGCGGTGCGGCAGCAGCTCCAGCTTCCACTGCCCGTCGTGGACGAGGCGGAACTGGGAGAATCGGCGGTAGCGCTGGCTGGACCCGGTGTACGGGTCGAGCGGCAGACTCTCGAACTGCGACAGGGTGTGTTCGTCGAGCGGCGGCGTATTGATGATCGTGAAGCCTTGCGCGTTCAACCCCATGAAGTCCTCCGGTGTTCGGGCACAGGGGATCCCCCCTCGCCCTGGTGAACAGCTGATTACGGCGAGGTTATGAGCGCTGGAAGCACCCGAACAAGATCCAATTTTCGATGCCCGGCGTCGGGGATTTCGACAACTTGTCAGGTGCACACAGGGGTTGGCTTGTGATAACGCATCAGAAATGCGGCCCGGCGCGGCCGTCCCGGCCCGCCCTTCACGAGGCAGGCACGCCACCGCCATCATAACGGCGACTTTCAGCCAAACGCCCCCGTACGCATACGGCTCGGCAAGGGGAGCCGGGAAGGGGTCGCCGTTCGTCGGCCAGGGGCAGATCCAGGAGCCCCGGAGGGCCGGACACGGAGGCCGGCGGCGCCCCCCGGAGGACAGCCGCCCCCTCGTTCCGGCCACGGGGCACACCTCCTCAGTGGCGGTACGCGAAGCCGTTTTTCCGCCATCGGATGCCAGTCGGCGCCATGGACAGGGAAGGGCTCGGGCCTGGCATCAGGTCGGCGACAGGGCCCCTCACGGCGGTGACCCGCCGGGTGCGGCGCGGCCGACAGGGCGAAGCTCCGGCCGTTCCTCCGCGGAGAACAGGGCTCCGCGTGCCCTGTACAGCCGTATCGGGCAGAGCCCACTCGTTCCCGCAGGCGGGCGCGCCGCGCACCGATCTCCAACCAGTACGGCAGCAGGCTGGCGGCGCAGCTCAAGGCCGACTTCGGCGTCGACACCCGGTGGGTCGTGGACACCGCACGCAACGGCAACGGCGCCTATGTGACCCCGGGCGTCCCGAGCAGCGGGCACGTGGGCTTCTGCAACCCGGCCGGGCGCAAGCTGGGTGTGACCTCCCGGGCCGGCACGGGCGGCGCCGAGTACCTCCTGTGGATCAAGAACCCGGGTGATTCGGACGGCGACTCCGCCCAGTGCCCGGCGGGCTCCCTGCCGGCCGGGTCCTTCTCCACGGACCTCGCCGAGGCACTCATCGACGGCCGCTGACCACGTTCCGTCGGGGTCCTCGCCGCTTTCCTGAACCGTGGCCGCCGAGCCGGGCCGCCTCCGCGGCGGCCACGGGGGCGTGACCAGTGGCCGGGTGGCCGGTGACGATGCGGCCGGCGCCATGGTGGAGGCCTTCGCCGATGCGGAGTTAACTCCTCCCCATGGTGCGGTTGCTACCACTGCGCCTGCTGAGGTCGGGGATGAAGTGGTCATGCCGCCCTGTCGCGCCCGCACCGGACTGGTTCGCCTCACCAATCGGACCGCTTTCCACCACTTCAGTCACTTTCACGTGCGCAGGACCACTCCCCCGGGCTGCTTCTTGTGAAGGCGTCACCTATCTCCTGCCTGTGTCATACGAGATTCCCGGATTCACACCGGGAAGCGTCCCGAAGACGCGTGTGGCACCGGGCCGCCTGCGCCACGGCAGCGCGGGCTCGCGGGAGCCGTGATCAGCCGCTGGTGGACGGTTGTTCTGCACCCGAGGCGGTTTCTTGTGTCGCGGCCCAGGAGGCGAGGAGGCGCAGGCCCTCTTCGGAAGGTGAGCCGGGTTCGGCGGTGTAGATGGTGAGGGTGAGGCCGGGTTCAGCGGTCATCTCAAGGCCCTCGTAGGCGAGGGTGAGGTCGCCGACGGACTGGTGGTGGAAGCGTTTGGTGCCGGTGCCGTGGTGGCGGACGTTGTGGGCGCCCCAGCGGGTGCGGAACTCATCGCTGCGGGTGGAGAGCTCACCGACCAGGTCGTGCAGGTCTTTGTCGTGTGGGTTGCGTCCGGCTTCGGTGCGCAGGATGGCCACGGCGACGTCGGCGAAGAGGTCCCAGTCGGGGTAGAAGCGGCGGGAGGCGGGGTCGAGGAAGTTGAAGCGGGCCAGGTTCGCCTGATTACGGGGCGTGGCGTAGACGTCGGCGTAGAAGGCGCGGGCGAGCTGGTTGGCGGCAAGGAGGTCCATGCGGCCGTTGCGGACGAACGCAGGCCCTGCCGAGATGGCGTCCAGGGTCCACTGGAGGCTGCGGTGCGGCTTCCACTGGTCCTTGGTACGCCGGCGGCGGGGCCGGGTGAGGGCGTCGGATCCGTCGGCGGCATGGGCCAGGTTCACCAGGTGGGCGCGTTCGGCGTCGTCGAGCCGGAGGGCGCGTGCGAGGGCTTCGAGGACGGCCGGGGAGACGCCGGCGAGATTGCCGCGTTCGAGCTTGGCGTAGTACTCGACGCTCATGTCGGCCAGGGCCGCGACCTCGCTGCGGCGCAGGCCGGGAACGCGTCGGCGGGGGCCGGCGGGCAGTCCGGCCCGCTCCGGGGTGATCTTCGCGCGCCGCGAGGTGAGGAACTCGCGGACCTCTTCATGGTTGTCCACACCACGACCGTACGTCCGGCACGCCGAGGGAGGGATGTACTGCCAGTACACCTCTCGATGGTGACTGGCAGCCCGTACGCGAGGGCGGTTACCTGGATGTCGTGGCGCTCGTCCCGGCCGTCAGGACGGCGGGGGACGGGTGCCCGGCCCGAGGTACGGGACGGCGACACCACCCGTACCGGGCCCATGACCGCACACGGTGCCTGTCGGCGCCGAACGTCCCACCACGTAAGGAACCCCATGCGCGGCGCAGTGATCCACGCCCCCGGCGACGTCCGCTTCGAGACCCTGGAGGACCCGAGGCTCCTCAAGCCCACCGACGCGATCATCCGGACGGCCGTCACCTGCGTGTGCGGCTCCGACCTGTGGCCTTACCGCGGTGCGGAGCCGATCGGCGCCCCCCACCCGATGGGCCACGAGTACGTCGGCTTCGTGGAGGAGGCCGGATCCGAGGTCACCGCCGTGAAGCCGGGCCAGTTCGTCGTCGGCTCGTTCGCCACCTCGGACAACACCTGCTCGAACTGCCAGAACGGCTTCCAGTCCAACTGCCTGAACCGCGAGTTCATGGGCACCTGCCAGGCCGACTACGTACGCATCCCCAACGCCCAGGGCACCCTCATCGCCGTGGACGAGACGCCGGACGAGGAGCTGTGGCCCGGCCTGCTGGCGCTGTCGGACGTCATGGGCACCGGCTGGTGGGCCGCCGACGCCGCCGAGGTGGAGCCCGGCTCCACCGCCGTGGTCGTCGGAGACGGCGCGGTCGGCCTGTGCGGGGTGATCGCCGCCAAGGAGATGGGCGCCGAGCGGATCATCGCCATGTCCCGCCACGAGCCCCGGCAGAAGCTCGCCCTTCGGTTCGGCGCGACCGACATCGTCACCGAACGCGGCGAGGAAGGCGTCGCCCGGATCAAGGACATGACCGGCGGGATCGGCGCCGACAGCGTGCTGGAGTGCGTCGGCACCGCCGAGGCCATGCGGCAGGCCCTCCACGCGGCCCGGCCCGGCGGCAACGTCGGCTTCGTCGGCGTTCCCCACGACGTGACCGTCGACGGCGAGGAGCTGTTCCACTCCCACGTCGGCCTGCGCGGCGGCCCCGCCCCCGTACGCCGCTACCTGCCCGACCTCATCGACCGCGTCCTGACCGGCCGGATCGACCCGGGCGAGGTCTTCGACCTCACCCTGCCCCTGGAACAGGTCGCCGAGGGCTACCAGGCCATGGACGAGCGCCGCGCGATCAAGACCCTCCTCAAGCCCTGATTCCCTCCACCGGACAAGGAGCAACCGTGCAGATCACCCGCAGCTCGATCGACACCGTCAAGGGCCCGGCCGACCGGTTCACCGGCGACGTCTACATCGACCCCGTCGCCGCCGCGCCCGTCCCGTCCCGGGTCACCGCGTCCCTGGTGCACTTCATGCCCGGCGCCCGCACCCACTGGCACCGCCATCCGCTGGGCCAGACCGTCTTCGTCACCGAAGGCGTCGGCCTGTGCCAGCGCCGCGGCGGCCCTGTGGAGGTCATCCGGCCCGGTGACCGCGTCCTGTTCGAGGCCGACGAGGAGCACTGGCACGGCGCCGCGCCGAACCGGCTGATGGTTCACCTGGCCATCAACGAGGGCGACGACGACCACGCCGTCGTGCACTGGCTGAACCCCGTCACCGACGGGGAATACACCGCTGCCCCGGTGACCGGCTGACCTCGGCTCCGGCCCGCCCCTGCGGCCTGCTCGTCCATCTCCTCGTGTGAAAGGCTCACCGTGACCACTTTCGCCCTGGTCGGTGCCGGCTCCGGTCTGGGGCTGGCGGCCGCCCGCCGCTTCGGCCGCGAGGGCTTCGACATCGCCCTCGTCTCCCGCAGCCGGGACCGCCTCGACGCCCTGACCGCCGAGCTGGACCGGGACGGTGTCCACGCCCGCGGCTTCGCCGCCGACGTACGCGACCACCAGGCCCTGACCGCAGCCCTCGACGCCGCGACCGCCACGCTCGGTGTGATCGAAGTCCTGCAGTACAGCCCCGTGCCCCGCGCCGACTTCATGAAGCCGGTCCTGAACACCACCGCCGCCGACCTGGACGACCCGCTGGCCTTCTCCGTCAGGGCCCAGTCACCTGCGTCAACGCAGTCCTGCCCGGCATGCGGGACCTGGGACGCGGCACGCTGCTGTTCGTCAACGGTTCCAGCGCCGTACGCCCCAACCCCGACGCGGCCGGCACCTCGATCGCGTTCGCCGCCGAGAGCGCCTATGCCGCGATGCTCCACGACGCCCTCGCCCCGGACAACATCCACGCCGCCCAGCTGATCATCCCCGGCGCCATCCGCCCCGGCGCCGAACACTCCAGTCCGACGGTGCTGGCCGAGCGCCTGTACGCCCTCCACACCGAGCGCGGTACCTTCCGGTACTACGCCGGGCCCCTGCCCGCATGACGACCCCCGAGATCCCCTTCATGAGCTCCGCAGCCCGCCGCGGTCTGGCCCGCCTCGCCCCGGCAGCCGCCCTGCTGCTGGCCGTGACCGCCTGTTCCAGCGACTCGCAGGAAGCCACGCCGCCCGCCGCGTCCTCCGCCTCGGCGTCTGCGGGGCAGCAGGAGACGGCAGCATCCACCGCACCGTCCTCCGCAGCAGCCACTTCGTCGCCCGCCTCCGACAGGAGCACCGCCATGGACATCCGGGTCACCCTCGACGGCCGCCCCGTCGACGCCACCTTGAACGACAGCTCCGCCGCCCGCGACTTCGCCGAACTCCTCCCGCTCACCCTGGACCTGGAGGACTTCCACGGCACGGAGCGGGTAGCCGACCTGCCACGCAAGCTGGACACCTCCGGCGCCCCCGAACCGGCCGCGGCCAAGGTCGGCGACATCGCCTACTACGCGCCCTGGGGCAACCTGGCCCTCTTCTACCAGGACGGGCCTGCTGCCTCCGCCGACCTGCTCGTCCTCGGCCACCTCGACGTCAGCGCCGACCAGCTCGGCGGGGCCGGCCGCATCACCATCGAAGCCACCTCCTGACCCCACCCCACCCCTCCCCTTCCCGAGGAAGAGAAGTACCCGTATGCCTCCCGCAGCCAGCACCCCCACGGGCAAGCTGCCCTTCGTCGTCTGGGTGCTCGCCGCCGGCACGTTCCTGATGGGCACCACCGAGTTCGTCATCGCCGGACTGCTCCCCGAGATCGCCGGCGACCTCAACGTGAGCGTCTCGCACGCCGGTCTGCTGATCACCGCCTTCGCCGTCGGCATGATCGTCGGCGGGCCGGCCATGGCCCTGGCCACCCTGCGCCTGCCCCAGCGCCTGACCCTCGTCCTGGCCCTGGCCGTCTTCGCCATCGGACACGTCGCCGCCGCGCTCAGCTCCTCCTTCACGGTCGTCCTGGCCGCCCGGGTGGTGACCGCGCTGGCCACCGGCGCGTTCTGGGCCGTCGGATTCGTCATCGCCACCGCCGCCGCGGGCCCGGCCCGGGCCACCCGGGCCGTCGGCGTCATGATGGGCGGCCTGACCCTGGCCAACGTCATCGGCGTGCCGATCGGCTCCTTCGTCGGCCAGTACACCGGCTGGCGTGGTCCCTTCTGGGCACTGGCCGTCCTCGCCGCCCTGGCCGCCGTGTTCGTCGGCCGCTTCATCCCCGCCGTCGAGCAGCGGGCCGAGGTGTCGGTACGGGCCGAGGTCCGTGCCCTGCGCCAGGGCCGGCTGTGGCTGGCCCTGGCCACCGCCGTCCTGATCATGGGCGGTGTCCTGGCCACCTACACCTACATCACCCCGCTGCTGACCGACCGTACCGGCATCCCGGCCGGGGCCGTCCCGCTGGTCCTGGTGGTCTTCGGGCTCGGAGCGCTCGGCGGTACCGCCATCGGCGGCCGGCTCGGCGACCGCCGCCCCATGGCCACCACCCTCACCGCCGCCGCGGTCACCGCTCTGGCCCTGTTCCTGCTGATCCCGCTGTCGGCCGGTCCCGTCACCGCCGTCGCCCTGGTCTTCCTCACGGCCCTGGCCGGGTTCAGCGTCAACCCCGTCGTCACCTCCCTCGCCGTCCGCTTCGCCGGCGACGCCCCCACGCTCGCCTCGGCGCTGACCACCTCCGCCTACAACACCGGCATCGCCGCCGGCTCCGCCCTCGCCGGCCAAGCCCTGGACACCTCCTTCGGCCTGACCGGACCCGTCCTGACCGGCGCCGTCTTCACGACCCTCACCTTGCTCCCCCTCGTCACCCTCGCGCTCAGCGGCACACACCGGCGCACGCGGATCGTCGCCCAGCGCACCACTGCGGTCCGTACACGGAACGACGAGACGTCAACTGCGCCGTCGCAGCACTGACACACACCCGCACCCCATCCGCCGCTCAGCTCCCGACGGGAGAAGACCGCATGAACCCCACCTACGACTTCACCGGCCAGGTTGCCTTCGTCACCGGCGCCTCCTCCGGCATGGGCCTGGCCACCGCCCGCGCCTTCGCCGAAGCGGGCGCGGCCGTCGGCCTCGCCGACATCGAGGACAACAACGCCGGCATCGCCCTCCCCGTCGACGGCGGCTACATCGCTCAATGAGAGCCCTCCGCGTCGCTTCCACACGCCGGGAAGCCCGTGAAGTACGTCCAGCAGACCGGCCGGCAGGGCTGGACCGCCGAGAAGGACCCCGACTGGTATCACGCGGTCGGCTCCTTCCACTACAACACGGTCGCCCAGGTCGAGGTCGTCCCGGGTCCGGACGGCGAGCCCAGGACCACCATGCGCTACCAGACCCACGTGTACGACCGCTACAACTGGGACGCGAACAAGGCGACTCCGGTATCCGCGATGGGCAATGTGCCGGACGCCCAGACGGCCAGGCTCCACCAGTCGGGTCAGGCCAAGGAGTACGACATGGGCGGGCAGAGTGAGGTACGCACATGGAACGGGTGAGTACGCGTAGGGGCCCACTCATCCCCGTCGGCGCAGGTGGCTGGTGTGGTTCCTGGCCCTGTGCGTGGTGTGGACGCTCGGCGTGATCGCTTGGGCGGCCGTCGCGCTGCTCACGCCGGCCGGTGACAGTCCGGAGGAGGCAGTGGAGCGCAAGGCGGGGATGCACCACGATCAGCAGCAATCGGCGGGGCGCTACTACATACCGACGTACGCCAAGACGGAGAAGGACGGCACCGCGGTGCTGCGGTATGAAGTGGGCAGCAGCCAGGACTCGGGCGTCAAGGACTTCCTTCGTACGTACGGCATCACTGCCGAGGCGAAGGGCACCAGCACGTCCAAGGTGAGGTACTCCGACCGCTTCGGCGACGTCCGGCGAACGTTCACGATCACCTACCACCCGTCGCCTGAGCCCGGTGGGTACGACCACGCGAGGATCACCGTCCGAGCCAGGAGAACCGACGCAAGCTGAAGAGCCGGAGACAGGCCAGGCCAGCGGTGCGGAGACCGGGAGCACGTGATCGTCCGCCAGGGGTGTCTTCCGCGGTTCCCGGGTGCGGACCGCGGCTTACCGCGTAACTTCCGCCGCGGTTCTCGATGGCCCAGATCTTCCGCGTTCGCAGCCTCAGGCAGCAGCGCGGCGCGTTCCTGCTCCACGGCACGGCCGACGACGAGCCCGCGTGAGCGACGCCGGGCAGAGCCGGGTCCGGCTCCCTGCTCCCCCGGCCCCGGTCCCGCCCTCCGGTCCGGCGCGGAGGGCGACGGGCCGCACCCTCGTGTCAGAGCCGGTCGGCCGCCCTCACCCGGTGGAGGTGGATGAGGACGTCGTAGGCCCTTCCGAGGGCGAGGACGGGCAAAGGGTCGGGAGTGAAGGTCGAGCCGGCGTCGTAGACCGGCCGGGCGCGGTCGAGCCAGGCGCGGGCCGTTGCGGGCGCGGTCCGCAGGTCGAGGTAGAAGTCCCGGTACCCGACCCGGTCCAGGACGTGCTCGTTCATGCCCGTGCGCGCCGCCGGGACGGTGACCGGCTTCCAGTCCCCGTCGAGGGAAGCGTCCTTGGTGAGGAAAGAGCCGCCGGCGAAGCTGAAGCCGATCGCGGCGTACCCGCGGCCCAGGCGGTCGCGCAGCACGGCGCCCTGGGTCCGCGGGTACATGTCCGGATGGGTCGAGAGGTATCCGATGTGGCCGTTGTGGGCCGAGAGAAGCATCTTGTGGCCTGTGTGGCGCTGCCACCACAGCACGTTGTCGGCCATGGCCTGGTCACGCAGGCTCTCGGCGGCGGTGACCGAGCTCGGGTCGGCGAGGTCGACGGTGGCGAAGGCGAAGGTCTGCGCGATGTTCCGGGCGTGCTGCACCGTCCACGCGTAGTCGCCGCCGGCGGCCTCCTGGTGCTCCGCGACCAGGTCGAGTGCCTCCTGGGCGCGTGCGGCGTTCTCCTCGCGTTCCGCGACCGGTTTGCGCAGGTAGCCGAAGATGTCGTCGAAGGGTCGCAGCCCGGCGTACAGCTCGGTGAGCCGGGGAAGTGCCTCGGGCCGTGTCCTGCCGACGGACGACAGCACGCGCTCGAAGATGTGGTCGTCGAGCTCGGGCGCTCCGAGGTCGTCCCCCATGAAGTGGACCCGGTGGCCGGGGTGGCGTCGGTTGTACTCGCGCATCCAGGCGATCAGGCTGACGAATTCCTCACGCTCCCACGGGGATCCGGCCAGCGTCTCCTCCGCGATCGTCCGCGGGTCGCCGGGACCGCCCTGGAGGTACTCGTCGATCCTGAGCCCCGCCGACCAGCTCATCTCCAGGGCGAAGGTGGCGAAGCCCCGCTCCTCGACAAGGTGTCGGAAGACGCGTTCCTTCATGGCGAAGAACTCGTGCGAACCGTGCGTGGCCTCGCCGAGACCCACCACTTTCGCGTCGCCGACCATGGCGCTCAGCGCCCGCAGGTCCGTGGTCCGGCCGCCGGGCTCCGTGGAACGCAGTGGGTGTGCGGACCGCTCCAGGGACCGTATGAGGGCCGTTTCCCGATTCGCCGCGCCGGAGTCGGCGGACACGGCCGATGCGGTAGGAGCGGTAGAGACCGCTCGCGCGGCCGGTGGCGCGGCGACCGCGGGGGCGGCCAGCGTCGTGGCGACGAGCACTCCCGTGAGTGAGATCAGCCTTCGCCGGCCGATCGGCGTTCTGTATCCGTCCATGCTGACCGCTCCTTGCGTGTGGGGGCTTGTGAGCCGTTCCAGTGATCTTGGTGCCCCTTGGCGCGGACCGCACTGGGGTGCCCCACCGGCTTCCTCCGGGGGGCACCCCCACCACATTCCGGCCCGCTACCCGGGTGGTCCGGTGGATCTTGAGCCAAGCAGGGTGGACGAACACACTCCGATTCACGAGGAGGCCGTCTGCGCGGCACAGATAACCTGCGCGAATGAAGTGGGTTCAGCGGGCCGTCGGCGTGATCGTCGGCTCAGCGGTGGGAGACGCGCTGGGTGGCCCCTTCGAGTCCGGTCCCCAGGGGGCGTTCTCCGCGCGGTTTCCCGCGCCTGGTGCCGGTGACGAGATGTGCGGAGGCGGTGGCTGGGACCCCGGCGAGGCCGCCGACGACACGCAGATGGCCATCCTGGTCGCGGAGTCGCTGCTGGAGCGGGGCGGACTGGATCTGCCGGACATCTTCGCCCGCTTCCAGCGGTGGGCAGCATCCGACCCCAAGGACATCGGCCTGCAGACCGAAGACGTCCTGACCAACGGCATGCCCTGGGACCTCGCCGCCGCGATCCGTTTCCAGGTCAGCCAACGAGCAGCCGGAAACGGCTCCTTGATGCGGGCATCGACCTCCGCGGTCCGCTTCGCGGCCGCCGGCCAGGAAGCCACCATGGACGCGGTCCGCCGGATCGCTGCCCTGACCCACGGTGACCGCGCGGCCTGGGAAGGGGCGCCGCGCGATGTGCCAGGCCGCAGTTCGGCGCAACCGCTCGGGCCGACGGCGCCGTGCGGGTCCTCGGGGATCACTTCGTAGAGGCGGCCGGTTCGGACGGCCAGAGCGGATGCCCAGGTGATGAAGTCCTCGATCCGCCGGTTCGTGGTGGGCCGGTTCAGCGCTCCCGAGCAGGTGCGGTGCTCGGGGAAACCGTGGGCGGCGGCGCCGAAGAGGAGGCTGTCGGCGGGCACCATCCGTTCGAGGACCTGGATGACGCGCACGGCCGGCGGAATGGCGACCCGGGGGCATCGCGCATCTGGCCGCGGGAGAGGCGGTCGCCGTCTTCGTCGCGAGCGGTCTTGAAGGCGTGTCCGTAGATCAGTGGGCGCCCGTCTCCCGGGCCGGGGCAGCAGCCGGTACGCAGTCCGAGTGTCTCTGCGGGACGCTGGCCTGTGAGGTGGACAGGACGGTGAAGCAAGCGGTGCCGAGGTGACGCATCAGGCCGGCGGCTTCGGCGAAGTCGGTCGCCTCGGCCAGGAACGGCCGTCGACGCGACCCCCGATCGGTGCCGACAGCGGGCAGGGTCACACCCCGTACCCGGCATGCATTCCTCGGTACGAACACCCGGCTGGGCTCACGGAGGAATCACAGCCGGTCCATGTGTTCGAAGGCCGCCCCGGGCTTGGTCTCGTACCCTGCGGGCAGACTCTTCCTGCCCTTCTTCCGGACCGGGACGGACAGCCCCCGGGGCTTTCGCGGGAGATGAGTCCGTTCCTACCGCCAGGCGGCTCCGCGTACGGCGCGTCACTTTCCGTCGGTGATGTAGTAATCGTTCTTGAGGTACTCCAGGGTGTAGCTGCCGAGGTCGCTCTCGGTGAAGGTGGCAGAGACCCTGACCGCTTCGAGCGGCATCTCGATCCTGTCGAGAGTGTGCACGGTGATGCGCTGAGGATCGACCGTCGCGGTTTGCAGGGCCCTCTTCTGCGCGGGTGAGATCATCTGGAACACAATCAGGTACGTCGACGTGCACGGACCGAATCCCTCGTCCTGTGCCTTCTTCGCGCCGGGCCCGGCCACTTCGCAGACCGTGTCGATGTCCTCGTGGCCCAGGGCGTGGAGGTACTGCTCGTACCGCTGGATCGCGCGCTCCTTCGTCCTGGGCGCGGCCTGGTTACCAGTCGGGGCAGCCGACGGCTTCCCGGTCCGAGCGGAGGCGGACGGCGTGGCGGACGGCTCTTTCGCCCGCGTGGACGCCGACGGCTGCGAAGGCTTCGCGTCCACGCCCTCCTTCTGCTTTTCCGGACCGCACGCGCACACCACCAGCACCGTGCAGGCCGATACCACGACGCGCATCATCGTCCGCGCTCTCATCCGGATCTCCCCACCAGCCGACTACCTATCCAGTAGGTGACGCAGGATCCGGGGGAACAGTTCCCGAGCCGGTCCCGGATCGGGGGTCTCAGGTCGCTTGGCCGGCTTGCCCTTGCTTGTTTGCCGCCGTGGGATTGAAGGTAACCCGCCTCTCCACCGCACCGCTCCCGGCGTGCGGCAGGGGCGCTCGGCCGGAAGGCGCCGGGAGGCCGGAAGACGGTGCGGCTCTCAGGCGGTGGGGCAGAGGTCCGGGCCGAGCACCCGGTTCCCCTGGGTCCCGTAGCCGGGGAAAGTCGCGGAGTCCCCGGGGGAGACGTTCCTGCACGGCACGTCGGTGCCGTCGGCGTAGCGGACCGTCAGGTACTGGGGTGAGTCACAGCCGTTGGTGACGAAGGTGTAGCGCCAGCCGGCGGACACCTGCACGCAATCGGGGGCATCGGGAGCGGGATCGCCGTCGGAGGCGGCGACCGGAGCGGCGAGAGCCGCGGAGGACAGCAGCCCTATGGCGGCCGACCAGAGGAGTGAGCGTGTTCTCAGCACGGTGGGTCCTTCCGTCAGGGGCGGACAGCGCGGCCGGTGAGCCGCGGAAAAGGTCCGGGGACGGGACACGACGTTAGGCCCGAGGAGCTGCGTCTGAAATATATTTCGCCATCTTGCGCAAGAAGAGCTTGCATGAGGAATCTCGGAATCCGGTGAGGGTGCCATCGTTCGCCCTCGCCCCGAAAGGGCTTCCTCGCACAAAGGAGCGTCGTCAACCGCCTGTTCTGAAAGTAGGTAGAAGCACTCCGCTTTACCCCCCTGCCCTCATCGCGCCCGGTGACGGCGGCCGGAGAGCACTCGTTGGCACTGTTTCGGCCCCGATCGCTCGTTTGGCTGAAAATTCTTACAATCTGCGCCCGGTCGGGCTTCACATGTGCCCCCCTTCCCGCGCGGGCAGCCGGACCGGAGTCGATCCCGTGACCGCGCATGTCGGACGCCCAGCGCTGCCAGATGCTCATCAGAGCCCCGTGCAGGTCTTCGAGAGCGCCCCGAAGCGACCAGTCGTAGCGGTGGGGCGGCCCGTGCCTGGTGACCGCAACGACTGCAAGGCGTGGGAGTTGTCCGGCGCGAAGGAGGCCGTCGGCAGGACCACGGTCATCGCGGAGGGCGGCTACCGCGGCATCGGCCTGGTCATCCCGCACCGCCGCGAACGCGGCCAGGGCGAACTGCAAGCCTGGAAAGATGTCGTCGGATGAACGGTGCCGTTCCCAGGACGAGTGCGGCGAAGACGGTCAGTCGTTGAAGGCCAGGTTGAGCGGCGAGGCTGCTGTGCTGGATGCCGTAGACCGCGTACCAGTTGGCGGCTAGGTCGGTCGCCATGATGGCGCAGGCAAGGTCCGTTCCCCGGCGTTTACCCCGGATCAGGAACACGGCGGCGAGCGCGTCGAACAGCGCTAGCGACGACCAGTAGAGGTTGAGCCAGCCCGGTGCCCAGTCGTAGGGGTGCAGACCGTGGCTGAGGAGGTCGGTGACGTGCGCGGAAGCGCCGACGAAGAGCAGGACGGCTGCGATGGCGCAGACCAGAATGACCGCCCAACGCGGGGTGTGGTGCATCCATTCGATCACGCTGTGGATCGTCCCACCTCCGGGCGCTGCCCGTCAGGCCACCAGCCTGCGGTAGCAGATGAGGGCGGCTGCGATCCCGGCGAAGGCCAGGAAGTGCTCGGCCTTGCGCTCGTATCGGCGGTGCAGGCGGCGGCAGCCGCCCAGCCAGGACATCGTGCGCTCGATCGTCCAGCGATGCCGGCCCAGCCGCGTGGAGGATTCGACGCCTCTGCGGGCGAAGCGGTGACGAATGCCGCGTGAGCGGAGCCAACGGCACAGGTGGTCGTAATCGACGACACCGGGTTCGTCAAGAAGGGCACCACCTCGGCCGGGGTCGGCCGGCAGTACACCGGCACCTCGGGGAAGACCGACAACTGCCAGATCGGTGTGTTCGCCGCCTATGCCACCGGTTCGGGCCGGGCTCTGGTGGACCGGGAGCTGTATCTGCCGAAGGCCTGGACATCCGGCCGCGAGCGCTGCCGGGTGGCGAAGATCCCTGATGAACGCGGCTTCGCGACCAAGGGCGAGCCGGCCAGAGACATCGTCCGCCGCTGCCTGGCCGCAGGTCTGCCGGCTGCCTGGGTGACTGCGGACGAGGCGTACGGGCAGGACTGGAACTTCCGCCGCCTGCTCGAACAACTCGGCTTGGGTTACGTCGTCGCGGTGCCCAAGTCCCAGCAGATCAAGTCCCTGGCCGGCGCCTGGCGCATCGACCAGATGATCGACGAAGCCCCCGTCGATGCCTGGCGGCGACTGTCCTGCGGCGACGGGGCCAAGGGCCCGCGCGTCTACGACTGGGCCGCGGCGAAACTCCCCGCCAACATCGTCTTCGACCCGGATCCGCCGACCCATCACCGCTGGGTATTGGCCCGCCGCAGTCTGTCCGACCCCGGCGAGATCGCCTACTACCTCGCCCACGCCGTCCTTACCGCACTCGCCGCCCAGACCGGCGGCGAGGCCGCAAAGGGGGCTGCAGAAACGGATCAGCCCTCGTCCCACTCACCGTGGCAGAGATCCGCCGGCTCCTGGACACTCTCCTGCCTCCCCCAAGAGCCAACCGCGCCCCCGTCACCCACGTACTGAACTGGCCCGTCTGGAGAAGACGCCGACAGGCCATCGCCCACCGTTGCCACCACCGGAAACGCAGCTCAGGAAACAAACCGCTGCTGGAGTACTAAACACGAGCAAGGAGCTCTCACACGCAGAACGGGCGATGTGCGGTACGCCGTTGGGCAGCCCTTGAGCGCCACTCAGAGAGTCTGGCGGTGCAAGGAGTCGAGGACGGCAACTTCGTCCCCGGAGAGCCGGAGGGCGCCTGCGGCCACGTTCGATGCCAGGTGGCCCGGGTCACCTGTGCCTGGGATGGCCAGCACGTGCGGGCCGCGGTGCAGGGTCCAGGCGATCCGGACCTGGGAGGGGCTGGCTCCCCGCGCCCGGGCGACGGCCAGGATCTCCGAATGGTCACTGTCGATCGCCCCGGCTTGGCCTCCGGTGGCGGCGATTGCGTAGAACGGCACGAAGGCGACACCTTGCTCGCCGCAGGTGCGGACGAACGCGTCCTGGTCGGGCCGTACTCCGAGGCCGTACATGTTCTGCACGCAGACCACGGGCGCGATGGCCTGGGCCTCGGTGAGGTGGTGGGGGTGGACGTTGGAGAGACCAAGGTGGCGAACGAGCCCGGCCTTGCGCAGTTCGGCCAGCGCACCGAAGCGCTCGGCGACCGAACCGGTGCCGACGATGCGCAGGTTCACCACGTCCAGGTGGTCACGGCCGAGCTGTCGCAGGTTCTCCTCGACCAGTCCGCGCAACTCCTGTGGCCTGGCGTGGGGCAGCCATGCTCCTGACGGGTCGCGTGGTTGCCCGACTTTGGTGGTGATGACGAGGTCTTCCGGGTAGGGGGCCAGGGCTCGGTTTATCAGTTCGTTGGCTGAGCGCAGCCCGGAGAAGTAGAACGCAGCGGTGTCGATGTGGTTCACGCCGAGCTCGACGGCGCGGCGAAGCACGCTGATCGCCTGCTCTCGGTCGCGCGGGACGGCGTCGGGTACGAGCGCCTTGCCGGTCTGTGGCAGGCGCATCGCCCCGAAGCCGATCCGGTTGACCGTCAGGTCTCCCAGTTTCCAGGTTCCCGATGCGGCGGCGGTGATCGTCTCTGAGGTCATGCCGGAATGATTTCCGCCGGGTATGGTGGCCGCCATTGATTCAGGTATACGTGAACCCTTGAGGGGGACTCCTGTCGGAGCTTGCGTTCTCGGCGAGAGATGTGGCGCAGGTGCGGTTCGCCGTCTCCCCGATGTGGCAGGTCGGGAGCAGCTTCCGGCTGCTGGCCTCCGGTGTCGCGGATCCCGTGCACCGACGTTGGCTGGAGCAGGTGCGGCCACGGGTCGCGGCTGCCGATTTGGACAAGGCGTGGCTCGCCGAACTGATCCCGGCCTCGGGCTACGCCCCGGACTTCCTCAACCCGGCACCCGCCGGGCCGGTCCCCACGCTGGCGGAGGAGCTGGCCGCGATCGTGGCTTCTCCTGCCGACCGCATTCGCAAGGACCTCGACCACCTCGGACACCACCAGGGCGGCATCGGACCCCGTCTGCGGTCCCTGTATGCCGATCCACGCACCCGCATGGCACGGGTCGCGGAGGAGATCGAGACCTACTGGGAGCTGGCACTCGCTCCCTACTGGGCGCGTATCCGCACGGTGCTGGACGCCGACGTCTTCCACCGTGCCCGGCAGGTCTCGCAGTACGGAGCCGGCCACCTCTTCAACGCACTGCATCCGCAGGTCAGTTGGAGCGACGACGTCCTGCGGCTGGTCCGCTGGCCACGGTCCCTGTCCCGGGAGACGGCGGGCGCAGGGCTGCTTCTGATTCCTTCTGCCTTCAAGGGGCCGGGCCTGTCCACGCGGGTCGCTCCGCCGGAGCCGCCGCAACTCGCCTACCGCGCCCGCGGCACCGGCATGCTGTGGGAACGCCGCACCATCACCAGTACCGCGGCTGTCGTCGCCGTGCTCGGCCGGGCGCGAACCCTCCTGCTCACCGAACTGGAAACTCCGGCCACGACGACAGAACTGGCTCACCGCACCGGAATGTCCAAGGCCGGGGTGTCCCAGAACCTCACAGCACTGCGCAATGCCGGCTTCGTAACCGCCCACCGGGCCGGCCGCTCGGTGCTGTACGCACGCACGTCCGTCGCGGAATCCGTCCTCGCCGCCGGCCGACAACCCAGGGATCGATCATCACGGGGCAAGCCCTGGACAAGCACGTGAAGCTCCTGGCAGACATGGGTGATCTTGGTCGAGAACCCGTCTGCCCGGAGCTTCGCCGTTGCGCAGGAGGGTCCAACCCGTAGTCGTCACCGCCAGGTCGGAAAAGGCTCCCTACGTTGTTCTGCGGGATGCGGTGAGCCCTTCGTATGGTTGACCCGCCCAGGGGTGCCGGGTGTGGTTCAAAAGGCTCTGCCG
>NZ_JBSFUB010000117.1:0-19145 GCF_053591575.1 Streptomyces altiplanensis
AGATGGTGATGGCGATGCGGCACGGTGTGCTGCCGCAGACGCTGCACGTCGACGCTCCGTCCTCACACGTGGACTGGACGGCGGGCGCGGTCGAGTTGCTGACCGAGTCGACCCCCTGGCCCGAGACCGGCCGCCCCCGCCGCGCCGGCGTCTCCTCCTTCGGCATCAGCGGCACCAACGTCCACACCATCGTCGAACAGGCCCCGGCCACCACCGCCCCAGAGCGCACCACCCCGAGCCACGCCCCCGCGACCACGCCGTGGCTGATCTCGGGCCGGACCCGCGCCGCCCTGCGCGGCCAGGCGTCACGCCTGCTCTCCTACGTGCAGGCGCATCCCGAACTCGACCTGCTGGACGGGGCGTTCTCCCTCGCCACCACCCGCACCCGGTTCGACCAGCGGGCCGCCGTGCTCGCCGGGGACCGCGCCGGGCTGCTGCGTTCCCTCACCGCACTGGCCACCGACCGCCCCGACGCCGGGGTGATCGAGGGCGAGGCGACCCGGCGCGGCCGGACCGCGATGCTCTTCACCGGCCAGGGCAGCCAGCGCGCCGCCATGGGGCGCGAACTCTACGAGCGCTTCCCGGTGTTCGCCGAGGCCCTCGACGCGGTCTTCGCCGACCTCGACCCGCTGCTCGACCGCCCCCTGCGCGAGGTGCTGTTCGCGGCCGACGGCACGGACGAGGCCGCCCTGCTGGACACGACCGGCTGGACCCAGCCCGCGCTGTTCGCCGTCGAGGTCGCGCTGTTCCGTCTCGTACGGTCTTGGGGCATCAAGCCGGACTTCGTCGCCGGCCACTCCATCGGCGAGCTCGCGGCGGCCCACGCCGCCGGCGTCCTGTCGCTCACGGACGCCTGCATCCTGGTCGCCGCCCGCGCCAAGCTGATGCAGGCGCTGCCCACGGGCGGCGCGATGGTCGCCGTCCAGGCCACCGAGGACGAGGTCACCCCGTTGCTGGCCGGCCGCGAGGACGCCGTGGCGATCGCCGCCGTCAACGGACCCGACTCCGTCGTCGTCTCCGGCGACGAGGACGCCGTCCTGGAGATCGCCGCCGCGTTCGACGAGCTCGGGCGCAAGACCAAGCGCCTGCGGGTGAGCCATGCCTTCCACTCACCGCGCATGGCCGCCATGCTCGACGCGTTCCGCACCGTCGTCGAAGGACTCACCTTCCACGCACCGCGCATCCCGCTGGTCTCCAACCTGACCGGCGCCCTGGCCACCGACGAGCAGGTGTGCTCGGCCGAGTACTGGGTCACCCACGTCCGCGACACCGTCCGCTTCGCCGACTGCGTCCGCACCCTGCGCGACGCCGGCACGACCACCTTCCTGGAACTGGGCCCCGACGGCCTGCTGTCCGCCATGGCCCAGGACACCCTCGGCGACACGTACGACGCCGAACTCGTCCCGCTCTGCCGCGCCGACCGCGGCGAGGAACTGGCCGTCACCACCGCGCTCGCCCGGCTCCAGGTCCAGGGCGTCACGGTGGACTGGACGGCCTACTTCGCCGACAGCGGCGCCCGCCGCGTCGACCTGCCCACCTACGCCTTCCAGCACGAGTTCTACTGGCCGCAGCTGCCCGCCGCGGCCGCCGCTGCGAACGGCGCCGACCCCGCCGACCAGCGGCTGTGGGCCGCCGTCGAGCGTGGCGACGCCGACGAGCTGGCCGTCATCCTCGGCCTGGGCGAGCAGGAGCACGACTCCCTCGGCTCCCTGCTGCCCGCGCTGACCTCCTGGCGGCGCGGCAAGCAGGAGAAGTCCCGGCTGGACGCGCTGCGCTACCGCGTCGAATGGGCGCAGCTCAACAAGCCCGCCGCCCCGGTCCTCGACGGCACCTGGCTGCTCGTCACCGGTGACGCCGAGGACGCCGGGGGCGCCGGCGAGCTCGTCGAGCAGCTGGCGGGCACCCTGAGCGCGCACGGCGCGCGGGTGTACCGCCTCGCCCTGGACGCCGCGTGCGCCGACCGGCAGGTGCTCGCCGCCCGGCTCGAAGTCACCGAAGGCTTCGACAGCGCGGCCAACGTGCTCTCCCTGCTCCCGCTGGACGAGCGCCCCACCGGCGCGTACGCGCCGCTCAGCCACGGCCTCACCCTGACGCTCGCACTCGTCCAGGCACTCCATGACACGGGATCCCACGGACGGCTGTGGACGGCCACCCGCGGCGCCGTGTCCACCGGGCCCGCCGACCCCCTCACCCACCCCGCGCAGGCCGCGGCCTGGGGGCTCGGGCGGGCCGTGGCACTGGAGCACCCGCGGCTCTGGGGCGGGCTCCTCGACCTGCCCGAGACGCTCGACGAGCGGACCGCGCAGCGCCTCGCCGGCGTCCTCGCCGTCAAGCACGCCCCCGACGGCGAGGACCAGGTGGCGCTCCGCGCGGGCGGGGCCCTGGGCCGTCGTCTCGTCCGGCACACCGCCGAAACCCTGTCCGGCGCCGAGGAGTTCACCGCCCGCGGCACCGTGCTGGTGACCGGCGGCACCGGTGGCCTCGGCGCGGAGGTCGGCCGCTGGCTGGCCCGCTCCGGCGCCGAGAACCTCGTCCTCACCAGCCGCCGCGGCCCGGACGCCCCCGGCGCCGACGCCCTGCGCGCCGAACTGGAGGAGCTGGGCGCCCGCGTCGAGATCGTCGCCTGCGACGCCGCCGACCGGGACGCGCTGGCCGCCGTGCTCGCCGCCGTCCCGGACGAACTGCCCCTGACCGGCGTGGTGCACACCGCGGGCGTCGGCCAGTACGGCCCCCTCGACGGGCTGACCCCCGCCGAGTTCGCCGAACTCACCTCCGCGAAGCTCGCGGGCGCCGCACACCTCGACGAGCTGCTCGGGGACCGCGCACTCGACCTGTTCGTCCTCTTCGGCTCCGTCGCCGGCGTCTGGGGCAGCGGCGGCCAGAGCGCCTACGGCGCCGCCAACGCCTACCTCGACGCCCTCGCCGAGCACCGGCGCGCCCGCGGACTGGCCGCCACCTCCGTCGCCTGGGGCCCCTGGGCCGAAGCGGGCATGGCCACCGACGAGGCGGTCTCCGGCGCCCTGCAGCGCCAGGGACTCGGCCTCCTGGAGTCGGCCCTCGCGATGACCGAACTGCGGCGCGCCGTCGTCCAGGGCGACACCACCGTCACCGTCGCCGACGTCGACTGGGACCGCTACGCACCGGTGTTCACCTCGGCCCGCCCCAGCGCGCTGCTCGACGGCCTGCCGGAGGTACGGGCACTGGCCGACGCGGCAGGCGCCGCCGACACCGGCGACACCTCCGAGTTCGTCACACGGGTACGCGCCCTCTCCGAGCCCGAGCAGACCCGGCTCCTGTCCGACCTCGTACGCAGCGAGGCCGCCGTCGTCCTCGGCCACGGCTCCGCGGACAGCGTCCCCGAGGGACGCGCCTTCCGGGACATCGGCTTCGACTCACTGACCGCCGTCGAACTGCGCAAGCGCCTGGCCGCCACCACCGGCCTCACCCTGCCCAGCACCATGGTCTTCGACTACCCGACCCCGCTGGAGCTGGCGCAGTACCTCCTGGCCGAGATCCTCGGCGCCGTCCTCGACGTGGCCGGGCCGGTCGCCACCGGCGCCGCCGACGACGAACCCATCGCCATCATCGGGATGGGCTGCCGCTTCCCCGGCGGAGCCGACTCGCCCGAGCAGCTGTGGGACCTGGTCACCGACGGCGCGGACGCCGTGTCGGACTTCCCCGTCAACCGCGGCTGGGACACCGAGGGCCTCTTCGACCCCGACCCGGACCGGCAGGGCAAGACCTACTCCACCCTCGGCGGCTTCCTGCACGAGGCCGACGCGTTCGACCCGACGTTCTTCGGCATCTCCCCGCGCGAGGCACTGGTGATGGACCCCCAGCAGCGGCTGCTGCTGGAGACCACCTGGGAGACCTTCGAGCGCGCCGGGATCGACCCCGCCGCAGCCCGCGGAAGCCTCACCGGCACCTTCATCGGCTCCAGCTACCAGGACTACGGACTAGGCGCCGGCGACGGCGCCGAGGGCCACATGGTCACCGGCAGCATCCCCAGCGTCCTGTCCGGACGCATCTCCTACGTCATGGGCCTCGAAGGCCCCGCCGTCACCGTCGACACCGCCTGCTCCTCATCCCTGGTCGCGCTGCACCTGGCCTGCCAGTCGCTGCGCAACGGGGAGTCCACGCTCGCTGTCGCGGGCGGCGCCACGATCATGACCACCCCCGCCCCCTTCATCGCCTTCAGCCGCCAGCGGGCCCTCGCCCAGGACGGCCGCTGCAAGGCGTTCTCCGACGGGGCGGACGGCATGACCCTCGCCGAGGGCGTCGGCATCCTGCTGGTCGAACGGCTCTCCGACGCCCGGCGCAACGGACACCCCGTCCTCGCGGTGATCCGCGGCTCGGCGATCAACCAGGACGGCGCGTCCAACGGACTCACCGCCCCCAACGGGCCCGCCCAGCAGCGGGTGATGCGCCAGGCCCTGGCCAACGCCCGCCTGGCCCCCTCGGACATCGACGTCGTGGAGGCGCACGGAACCGGTACGCCCCTGGGCGACCCGATCGAGGCGCAGGCCCTGCTCGCGACGTACGGGCGCGACCGCGACCCGGAGCGCGCGCTGCTGCTCGGCTCGGTCAAGTCGAACATCGGCCACACCCAGTCCGCCGCCGGTGTCGCCGGCGTCATCAAGATGGTCATGGCGCTGCGCCACGGCCTGCTGCCCAGGACCCTGCACGCCGACAACCCGTCCTCGCACGTGGACTGGGACTCCGGTTCCGTGCGGTTGCTGCACGAGGCCGTCGAGTGGCCCGAGACCGGCCGGCCCCGCCGCGCCGCGGTCTCCTCGTTCGGCATCAGCGGCACCAACGCCCACGCCCTGATCGAGCAGGCGCCCCCCGCCGACGAGCCCGAGGCGTCCCCCGCCGCCGAGCCCGTGCCGGTGGCCGGCGGCGTCGTACCGTGGACCGTCTCGGCGAAGACCGCAGCCGCGCTGCGCGCGCAGGCGGCCCGGCTCGTGTCGCACCTGGAGACCGCGAGCCCCGCGCCGCGCCCGCTCGACGTCGGATACTCGCTCGTCTCCTTCCGTGCGGTCTTCGAACATCGCGCCGTGGTGGTCCCCGCCGAGGACACCGACCCGATGGACGCCCTGCGCGCCGTCGCGGCCGACGGACCGTCCGCCGTGGTGGCCCGCGGGACCGCCGACGTCGAGGGCAAGACCGTCTTCGTCTTCCCCGGCCAGGGCTCTCAGTGGGTGGGCATGGGAGCCCAACTGCTGACCGAGTCACCGGTCTTCGCCGAGCGGATCGCCGAATGCGCCGCGGCCATCGGCGAGTTCGTGGACTGGTCGCTCATCGACGTGCTCCAGGGCAAGGAGGGCGCGCCCACCCTGGAGCGCGTCGACGTCGTACAGCCCGCCTCGTTCGCGGTCATGGTGTCGCTGGCCGCCCTGTGGCGCTCCCGCGGCGTCGAGCCCGCCGCGGTCGTCGGCCACTCGCAGGGCGAGATCGCCGCGGCCGTCGTCTCCGGCGCGCTGTCCCTCCAGGACGGCGCCCGGGTCGTGACCCTGCGCAGCCAGGCCATCGGCCGCACCCTGGCCGGCCACGGCGGGATGATGTCGGTGGCGCTGCCGGTGGAGCAGCTGGAGAGCCGTCTCGACGCCTGGCAGGGCCGGGTGTCCGTCGCCGCCGTCAACGGACCGCGCTCGGTCGTCGTCTCCGGCGAACCCGAGGCGCTGGACGGGCTGTCGGACGAGCTGACCGCCGACGAGGTACGCGTGCGGCGGATCGCCGTGGACTACGCCTCGCACTCCGCGCAGGTCGAGAACCTTTACGACGAACTCCTCGACGTACTCGCGCCGATCGCCCCGCGCACCGGCGACGTCCCGTTCTTCTCCACGACGACCGGCGACTGGCTGGACACGGCGGGGATGGACGGGGGCTACTGGTTCCGCAACCTGCGCCAGAGGGTCCTGTTCGCCGACGCCGTGCACGATCTGCTGGAGGCCGGGCACCGCGCCTTCATCGAGGTCAGCTCGCACCCCGTACTGACCATGGCCGTGCAGGACATGATCGACGAGTCGGCCGAACCGGGCGTCGCCACCGGCACGCTGCGCCGGGACCAGGGCAGCGTGTCCCGCTTCCTGCTCTCGGCGGCCGAGGTCTTCGTCCGCGGCGTCGACGTCGACTGGGCAGGGATCTTCGAGGGCGCCGGAGCCCGCCGGGTCGACCTGCCCACCTACGCGTTCCAGCACGAACAGCTCTGGGCCGTCCCTCCCGTCGCCGAGCCGGCGGTGGCCGCCGACCCCGCCGACGCCGAGTTCTGGGCCGCCGTGGAGCAGGAGGACGTCTCCGCGCTCACCTCCGCCCTGGGCACGGACGAGAACTCCGTGGCCGCGGTCCTGCCGGCCCTCTCGTCGTGGCGCAGGTCCCGCAAGGACCGCTCCACCGTCGACTCCTGGCGCTACCGGGTGTCCTGGAGCCCCGTCGGCACCGTCCCGCAGCGGTCGCTGTCCGGCACCTGGCTGCTGGTCGGCGCCGAAGGCCACGACCACGACACGGACGAGGTCGCCGACGCACTGAGCGGCCAGGGGGCCGCGGTCACCCGCCTCGTCCTGGACGGGACGTGCGTGGACCGCGCGGTACTCGCCGAACGGCTGGCCGGCGCCGGGGAGATCACCGGTGTCGTCTCCACGCTCGCCCCCGCCGAGGAGCCGGACGAGCGCACCCCCGTGCTGCCGCTCGGCCTGGCCCTGACCGTCTCCCTGGTCCAGGCCCTGGGCGACGCCGGAATCGAGGCACCGCTGTGGTTCCTCACCCGGGGCGCGGTCTCCACCGGCCGCTCCGACGAGATCACTTCCCCCACCCAGGCCCTGGTCACCGGCGTCGGCTGGACCACCGCGCTGGAGCACCCGCAGCGCTGGGGCGGCGTCGTCGACCTGCCGCGCGAACTCGACCAGCGCGCCGCCGGACGGCTTGCGTCCGCTCTGTCCGGCGCCCTGGGCGACGAGGACCAGCTCGCCGTCCGCGCCTCCGGGGTCTTCACCCGGCGCATCGTCCGCGCCGCGGCCGGCGGCGGGCAGGGCCCGGCCCGCGACTGGACGCCGCGCGGCACCACCCTGATCACCGGCGGCTCGGGCACGCTCGCCCCGCACCTGGCCCGCTGGCTGGCCGGGCGGGGCGCCGAGCACCTGGTGCTGATGAGCCGCCGGGGCGCGGACGCCCCGGGCGTGGCCGAACTCGTCGCGGAACTCACCGCGTCGGGCACGCAGGCCACCGCCGTCGCGTGCGACGTCACCGACCGCGACGCCGTCGCCGCTCTCCTCGCCCAGCTCAAGGCGGAGGGCCGCACCGTGCGCACGGTCGTGCACACCGCCGCGCTCATCGAGCTGTACTCGCTGGCCGAGACCACCATGGACGCCTTCTCCCGCGTCCTGGACGCCAAGGTGACCGGCGCCCGGGTCCTGGACGAACTCCTCGACCACGAGGACCTGGACGACCTGATCCTCTACTCGTCCACCGCCGGCATGTGGGGCAGCGGGGCGCACGCCGCCTACGTGGCAGGCAACGCCTACCTCGCGGCGCTCGCCGCCCACCGCCGCGCCCGCGGCCTGCGCGCCACCTCGCTCTCCTGGGGCATCTGGGCCGACGACATCAAGGCCGGCCGCGTCGACCCGCAGATGATCCGCCGCAGCGGCCTGGAGTTCATGGACCCGCAGCTGGCGCTGAGCGGACTGAAGCGGGCCCTGGACGACGACGAGACGGCCGTCGCGGTCGCCGACGTCGACTGGGCGACGTACCACCCCGTCTACACCTCCAGCCGCCCCACCAACCTCTTCGCCGAGATCCCCGAGGTCCGGGCCCTGACCGAGGCCGCCGAGCAGAGCACCGGCACCGTGGTGGAGGGCGAGTTCACCGCCCGGCTGCGGGCCCTGTCCGCCGCCGAGCAGGAGCGGCTGGTGCTGGAGGTCGTCCGCACCGAGGCCATGGCCGTGCTGGGGCTTTCGTCCCCCGACGCCCTGCCGGACCAGCGTGCCTTCCGTGACGTGGGCTTCGACTCGCTCACCGCCGTCGGACTGCGCAACCGCCTCGCGTCCGTCACCGGACTGACGCTGCCGACGACCATGGTCTTCGACTACCCGAACCCGGCCGCACTGGCCGGATTCCTCCGCACCGAGCTGGCCGGCGCCCAGAGCGCCGGAACGCCCGCGGCCACCGCGTCCGCCGCCGCGACCGACGACGACCCCATCGTCATCGTCGGCATGGGCTGCCGCTACCCCGGCGGGGTCACCTCGCCCGAGGAGCTGTGGAAGCTCACCCTGGACGGCATCGACGCCGTCTCCGCCTTCCCCGCCGACCGGGGCTGGGACGCCGAGGGACTCTACGACCCCGACCCCGACCGGTCCGGCAAGACCTACTCGGTCCAGGGCGGATTCCTCCAGGACGTCGCGGAGTTCGACCCCGGCTTCTTCGGGATCTCGCCGCGCGAGGCGATGTCGATGGACCCGCAGCAGCGCCTCCTGCTGGAGACGGCCTGGGAAGCCTTCGAGCACGCCGGGATCGACATCGTCTCCCAGCGCTCCAGCCTCACCGGCACCTTCATCGGCGCCAGCTACCAGGACTACGCGTCCAGCGTGGCCAACTCCTCCGAGGGCTCCGAAGGCCACATGATCACCGGCACGCTCTCCAGCGTGCTGTCCGGCCGGGTCAACTACCTGTTCGGCTTCGAGGGGCCGGCCGTCACCCTCGACACCGCCTGCTCGTCGTCCCTGGTCGCGCTCCACCTGGCCTGCCAGTCCCTGCGCAACGGCGAGAGCACCCTGGCGCTCGCGGGCGGCGTCAGCATCATGTCCACCCCCAGCGCCTTCGTCGGCTTCAGCCGCCAGCGGGCCCTCGCCACCGACGGCCGCTGCAAGGCGTACGCCGAGGCCGCCGACGGCATGACCCTCGCCGAGGGCGTCGGCCTGGTCCTGCTGGAGCGCCTCTCCGACGCCCGCCGCAACGGCCACACCGTGCTCGCCGTGGTACGCGGCTCCGCCGTCAACCAGGACGGTGCGTCCAACGGGCTCACCGCCCCCAACGGCCCCTCCCAGCAGCGCGTCATCCGGCAGGCCCTGGCCAACGCCGGCCTGCGGTCCCGCGAGGTCGACGTCATCGAGGGCCACGGCACCGGGACCGCCCTGGGCGACCCCATCGAGGCCCAGGCCCTGCTCACCACCTACGGCCAGGACCGGGACGGCGAACGGCCCCTGCTGCTCGGCTCGGTCAAGACCAACATCGGCCACACCCAGATGGCCTCCGGCGTCGCCAGCGTGATCAAGATGGTGCACGCCCTCCAGGAGGGCGTCGTACCGAAGACCCTCCACATCGACACCCCGTCCTCGCACGTGGACTGGTCCTCCGGCGCCATCGACCTGCTCACCGAGCGCACCGACTGGCCCGAGACCGGCCGCCCGCGCCGCGGCGCCGTCTCCTCGTTCGGCCTCAGCGGCACCAACGTGCACGCGATCCTCGAACAGGCGCCCGCCGAGGAGCCCGCCGACCGGCCGGCCCCCGCCGGCCGGCCCCGCCCCGGCGCCCTGCCGCTGGTGGTCTCCGCCCGCAGCGAAACCGCCCTGCGCGCCCAGGTCGGACGGCTGCTCGCCCTGGTCGAGGAGCGCCCCGACACCCCCCTGACCGACCTCGCCTTCTCCCTGGCCACCTCCAGGGCCGGCTTGGAGCACCGCGCCGCCGTGGTGGCGGGGGAGCGCGACGAACTGCTGCGAGGCCTGCTGGCGCTGCGCGACGGACTGCCCGGACCCGACGTGGTGCAGGGCGGCCCGGCCCGCGGCCGCACGGCGTTCCTGTTCACCGGCCAGGGCAGCCAGCGGCCCGGCATGGGCCGCGAGCTGTACGAGCGGTTCCCCGTCTTCGCCGACGCGCTCGACGCCGTACTGGCCCGGATGGACGGCGCCCTCGACCGGCCGCTGCGCGAGATCCTGTTCTCCGCCGACGGCTCGCCCGAGGCGGCCCTCCTCGACCGCACCGAGTACGCGCAGCCCGCGCTGTTCGCCGTCGAGGTCGCCCTGTTCCGGCTCACCGAGTCGTGGGGCATCACCCCCGACTACCTCGCCGGGCACTCCGTCGGGGAGCTCGCCGCCGCGCACGTCGCGGGCGTGCTCGCCCTGCCGGACGCGTGCGCCCTGGTGGCGGCGCGCGGACGGCTGATGCAGGCGCTGCCCGAGGGCGGCGCGATGATCTCCCTGGAGGCCGCCGAGGACGAGGTCCTGCCGCTGCTGGAGGGCCACGAGGACGAGGTGTCCGTCGCCGCCGTCAACGGCCCGGCGTCGCTCGTCATCGCCGGCGTCGAGGACACCGTCCTCGGCATCGCCGCCACACTGGGCGAACGCGGCCGCAGGACCAAGCGGCTGCGGGTGAGCCACGCCTTCCACTCGCCCCTCATGGACGGCATGCTCGACGACTTCGCCCGCGTCGCGCGGGGCGTCGCCTACCAGCCACCTGTGATCCCCCTCGTCTCCAACGTCACCGGCGGCCTCGCCGCCGAGGACCAGATGACCGACCCGGAGTACTGGGTCCAGCACGTGCGCCGGGCCGTCCGCTTCGCCGACGGCGTCAACTGGCTCTCCGCACAGGGCCAGGTCCGCACCTTCCTGGAGATCGGCCCCGACGGCGTGCTCTGCGGCATGGCCCGCGACAGCCTCACCGACGAGCCGCGCACCGCGCTGCTGCCGCTGCTGCGGAGCGGCCGGCCCGAGGAGCAGACCGTCACCACCGCGCTGGCCGGCGCCCACGCCAACGGCGTGGACGTCGACTGGACCGCGTACTTCGCGGACAGCGGCGCCGGCCGGATCGCGCTGCCCACCTACGCATTCCAGCGCGAGCGGTACTGGCCCGACACCCTCGCCGCCCCCGCCGCCGGACCCCTGAGCGCCGGCAGCGCCGCCGACGCAGAGTTCTGGTCGGCGGTCGAGCGCGACGACGTCGGCTCACTCGTCGCCTCACTGGGCCTCGACGACGCGACCGTCACCGCGATGGTCCCGGCGCTCACCGCCTGGCGCCGCCGCCGCGACGAGCAGTCCGAGGTGGACGCCTGGCGCTACCGGGTCACCTGGAAGCCGCAGACCGGATCCACCGCCCCCACCGCGCTCACCGGACGCTGGCTGGTCCTCACACCCCCCGGCACCGACGAGGCCGAATGGTCCGCCGACGTCGTCGCCGCCCTCGCGACACAGACCGTCCTGTGCGAGGGCGTCGGCCCCGACCGGGCCGCGCTCGCCGAACGGCTGGCCGCACTGCGCGCCGAACACGGCGAGTTCGCCGGCGTCCTGTCGCTGCTCGGCCTCGCCGGCTGCGGCGGCCTCGCCCGCACCGGGGTGCCCGACTCCCTGCTCCTGACCGCCGTCGCCGTACAGGCGCTCGGCGACGCGGACATCGACGCCCCCCTGTGGACCGTCACCCGCGGCGCCGTCTCCGTGGGCCGCTCCGAGCCGGTCGTCGGACTCGACCAGGCCGCCGTATGGGGCCTGGGCCGCGTCGTCGCCCTCGAACAGCCGGACCGCTGGGGCGGCTGCGTCGACCTGCCCGAGCAGCTCGACACCCACAGCGCGCGCAGGCTGCGCGGCGTCCTGGCCGGGACCGCCGGGGAGAGCGAAGCGGCCGTACGCGCCTCCGGCGTGTTCGTACGCCGCCTCGCCCACGGCCCCGCGGCGCAGACCACCGCGGACACCTTCGATCCGACGGGCACCACCCTGATCACCGGCGGCACCGGCGGACTCGGCGGCCACGTCGCCCGCGGCCTGGCCCGCGCCGGCGCGGAACATCTGCTGCTCGTCAGCCGCCGCGGCGAGGACGCCCCCGGCGCCGACGCGCTGCGCGCCGAACTGGCGGGCCTGGGCGCCCGGGTCACCATCACCGCCTGCGACGTCGCCGACCGCGACGCCCTGGCCGCCCTGCTCGACTCCGTGCCCGACGACGCCCCGCTCAACGCGGTGATCCACACGGCCGGTGTCGTCCAGGACGGCGTGGTGGACACCCTGACCCAGGACAGCTTCCGGACCGTACTGGAGGCCAAGGTCGCCTCCGCGCTCAACCTGCACGAGCTGACCGCCCACCTCCCGCTGTCCGCGTTCGTCCTCTTCTCCTCCACCGCCGGTGTCTTCGGCGCCGCGGGACAGGGCAACTACGCCGCGGCCAACGCCTATCTGGACGCCCTCGCCGAGTACCGGCGGGCACACGGCCGCACCGCGCTCTCCGTCGCCTGGGGCCCCTGGGCCGGATCGGGCATGGTCGCCGACGAGGCGGAGATCGAGCGGCGTGTCCGGCGCGGCGGTTTCGAACCCCTCGCGCCGGAACCCGCCGTACGCGCCCTGCTCCGCGCCATCGAGCAGGACGACACCGCCCTCGCGCTCGCCGACATCGACTGGGCCCGCTTCGTCCCGGCGTTCGCCTCAACCCGCCCGCTGCCGCTCGTCGGCGACCTGCCGGAGGTACGGCAGTCGGCCACCGCCCCGGCCGGCGCCACCGGCGACGACACGCTGCTGCGACAGCGCCTCGTGGAACTCCCGGACGCCGAGCGCGGCGCGTTCGTGCTCGACCTGCTGCGCACCCAGGTCGCCGCCGTGCTCGGCCACAGCGACCCCGGCGCCATCGAGGACGACCGGGCCTTCCGCGACCTGGGCTTCGACTCGCTGACCACGCTCGAACTGCGCAACACCCTGGCCGCCGTCACCGGGCTCAGCCTCCCGGTGTCCCTGGTCTACGACCGGCCGACCCCGCGCGAGATGGCGGACTTCCTGCTCGCCGAGATCCTCGGCTCGCTGCCCGAGCGCGCCGCCGCCCCGGTGGCGAGCGGCAAGCCCGTCCACGACGACCCGATCGCCGTCGTCGGCATGAGCTGCCGCTTCCCCGGCGGCGTCACCTCGCCCGAGGAACTGTGGCAACTGCTCGAAGAGGGCGGGGACGGCATCACCCGGTTCCCCGACGACCGCGGCTGGGACATCGAGGCGCTCGGAGCGGGCGCGTCGGACACCCTCGAAGGCGGATTCCTCACCCAGGTCGCCGACTTCGACGCGCGCTTCTTCGGCATCTCGCCGCGTGAGGCGCTCGCCATGGACCCGCAGCAGCGCCTGCTGCTGGAGGCCACCTGGGAGGCGCTGGAGCGGGCGGGCATCGACCCCTCGGCCCTGCGCGGCTCCAGCACCGGCGTCTTCGTCGGCACCAACGGCCAGGACTACCCCAACCTGCTGCGCCGGTCACTGTCCGACGTACAGGGCTACGTCGCCACCGGCAACACCGCCAGCGTCATGTCGGGCCGGCTCTCCTACGCGCTCGGCCTGGAGGGCCCGGCCGTCACCGTCGACACCGCCTGCTCCTCCTCGCTGGTCGCGATGCACTGGGCCGGCAAGGCACTGAGCGCCGGCGAGTGCTCCCTGGTGATCGCGGGCGGCGTCTCGGTGATGTCGAGCCCCGACTCCTTCGTCGAGTTCTCCCGGCAGGGCGGACTGGCCCCCGACGGCCGGTGCAAGGCGTTCTCCGACAGCGCCGACGGCACCGCCTGGTCCGAGGGCGTCGGCATCCTGGTCCTGGAGCGGTTCTCCGACGCCGTACGCAACGGACACGAGGTCCGCGGCATCATCCGCTCGACCGCCGTCAACCAGGACGGCGCGTCCAACGGCCTGACCGCCCCCAACGGCCCCTCCCAGCAGCGGGTCATCCAGCAGGCGCTGGCCGACGCCGGACTGACCCCCGGCCACATCGACGCCGTCGAGGCCCACGGCACCGGCACCACCCTGGGCGACCCGATCGAGGCCCAGGCGCTGCTCACCGCCTACGGACAGGACCGGGAGCGCCCGCTGCTGCTCGGCACCGTCAAGTCCAACATCGGCCACACCCAGGCCGCCGCCGGCGTCGCGGGCGTCATCAAGATGCTGATGGCGATGCGCCACGGCACGCTGCCCAAGACCCTGCACATCGGTACCCCGTCCGCGCACGTGGACTGGTCGGCGGGCGCGGTGGAGCTGCTGACCGAGCAGACCGCCTGGCCCGAGACCGGCCGCCCGCGCCGCGCCGGAGTCTCGGCGTTCGGTGTCAGCGGTACGAACGCGCACGTCATCGTCGAGCAGGCGCCGGCGCTCGAAGCGCCGCAGGCACAGCCCGCCGAGCCGGCCGCAGCTCCCGCCGTCGTGCCGTGGATCGTCTCCGGCCGGACGCGTGAGGCCCTTCAGGCTCAGATCGACCGGATCACCGGCTTCGCCGCGCTGAACACCGGGCTGTCCCCGCTGGACATCGGCCGCTCGCTCGCCACCGACCGCACGGTCTTCCCGCACCGCGCGGTGCTGCTGGCCGGTCCCGACGGTGTGCGCGAGAGCGCACGTGGAGTCGCGAGCCGCGCCCCGGGCAAGACGGCGTTCCTCTTCTCCGGCCAGGGCAGCCAGCGCGCCGCCATGGGCCGCGAGCTGTACGAGCGGTTCCCCGTCTTCGCCGAGGCGCTGGACGCGGTCCTGGCCCACCTGGACACGGAACTCGAATTCCCGCTGAGGGAAGTGCTGTTCGCCCTCCCGGGCACCTTCGAGTCGGAACTCCTCGACGAGACCGGCTGGACCCAGCCCGCCCTGTTCGCTGTCGAGGTCGCCCTGTTCCGGCTCGCCGAGTCGTGGGGCATCACCCCGGACTTCGTCGCCGGACACTCCATCGGCGAGATCACCGCCGCCCATGTGGCGGGCGTGTTCTCCCTGGCCGACGCCTGCCGCCTGGTCGCGGCCCGCGCCACCCTGATGCAGGCGCTCCCACAGGGCGGCGCGATGGTCGCCATCGAGGCCACCGAGGACGAGGTCGCTCCGCTGCTCGACGCGAACGTGTCGATCGCCGCGGTCAACGGCCCCCGCTCGCTGGTCGTTGCCGGCGCCGAGGACGCCGTTCTGCTGGTCGCCGAGGTGTTCGCCGCCGACGGCCGCCGCACCAGGCGGCTGCGGGTCTCGCACGCCTTCCACTCGCCGCTGATGGACGCGATGCTCGCGGACTTCGCCCGGGTCACCGATGGCCTGACCTTCGACGAGCCCCGCATCCCGGTGGTCTCCAACCTCACCGGCGCCCTGGCGACCGCCGACGAACTGCGCTCCCCGGCCTACTGGGTGCGGCACGTGCGCGAAGCCGTGCGGTTCGCCGACGGGATACGGACCCTGCGGGACGCCGGAGTCGGCGCCTTCGTCGAGCTGGGCCCGGACGGGGTGCTCTCCGCGATGGCCCAGCAGAGCCTGGACGGCGCCCAGCCGACGCCGCTGGTCGTGCCGTTCCTGCGCAAGGACCAGAGCGAGGAAGCGGCGGTCGTCGCCGCACTGGCCGCCCTGCACACCCACGGGACGGGACCGCGCTGGTCCGCGTTCTTCGAGGGGCTTGGGGCACGCCGGGTCGAACTGCCGACGTACGCCTTCCAGCGCGAGCGGTACTGGCCGGAGCCCGCCGCCATCGCGGCCGTCGGCGTGCCCGACCCGGTGGACGCCGCGTTCTGGTCGGCCGTGGAGCGCCAGGATGTCGAGTCGCTGGCCGCCTCGCTCGACCTGGACGGCGACACCGTCACCACGATGGTGCCCGCGCTCTCCGCGTGGCGCCGCCGCCGCGGCGAGCAGTCCGCCGGCGCTGACTGGCGCTACCGGGAGACCTGGACCCCGCTGCCCGCACGGACCGCCGCCGCACCGTCCGGCACCTGGCTCGTGCTCCTGCCCGCCGGCGACCCGTCCCCGTGGACGGACGCCGCCGTCGAGGCGCTGGGCGCGGACGTCGTACGGGTGAACGCCGGGCCCACCGCCGCGGACCTGACGCGGCTGCTCACCTCGGCCCGCGAGGACCGCGACGCAGCGGGCTTCGCCGGTGTCGTCTCCCTGCTCGCCACCGGCACCACGGACGCCACCGGCCTGCCGCCGGAGACGGCCTGGCCCGAGGCGCTGCTGACGGCCCTGGGCGAAGCGGGCATCGACGCGCCGCTGTGGTGCGTCACCCGGGGCGCGGTGTCGGTCTCCTCCGCCGAGCCGCTGCTGAGCGCCGGACAGGCCGCCGTATGGGGGCTCGGCCGGGTCGCCGCACTGGAACACTCCGACCGCTGGGGCGGGCTCATCGACCTCCCCGCCACGCTCGACGACCGCACGGGCGCCGCCCTCGTGGCGGCCCTGAGCCACCGGGACGGCGAGGACCAGATCGCGGTCCGCGCCACCGCGACCTTCGGACGCCGCCTGGTCCGTACGACCGCCACGACGGCCAACCCGGCCGGCGACTCCTGGCGGCCCGCCGGCACCGTGCTCATCACCGGCGGCACCGCGGCGATGGGCGGCAGGGCCGCCCGCAGGCTGGCCCGCGACGGCGCCCGGCACCTCGTCCTGACCGGCCGTCACGCGGACGACCTCGCCGGGACCGAGGAGCTCGAAGCCGAACTGGAACAGCTCGGAGCCACGGTCACCTTCGCCGTCTGCGACGTGTCCGACCACGACGCGCTGACCGCCCTGCTGGCCGCGCTCCCCGAGGACCTGCCGCTGACCGCGGTGATCCACGCGGAGGCGGACACCGACGGCATCGGCGCCGGGGAGGCGGGGCTCACCGCCGCCGTCGCCGGCGCGCTCCAGCTCGACGCCGTACTCGGCGACCGGCCGCTCGACGCGTTCGTCCTCTTCGGCACGATCGCCGGAGTCTGGGGCGTCCGGGGCCAGGCCGCGCAGGCCGCGCACGGCGCGTACCTCGACGCCCTCGCCCGGCAGCGCCGCGACCGCGGCGCCACCGCGCTCACCGTCTCCTGGAGCGCCTGGTCGGACCTGGTCGAGCCCTCCATGGCCGCGCACCTGCGGCTGAGCGGCCTGCCCGTACTCGACCCTGACGCGGCGCTCGCCGCGCTCGGCCGGGCCGTCGCCGACGGCGAACCGGCCGTCACCGTCGCCGACGTGCGCTGGGAGACCTTCGCGTCGGCCTTCACCGAAAGCCGCCGCACCGCCCTGCTGGCCGGTCTGCCCGAAGCCCGCACCGCCATCGCCGCCGCCGACGCCGACCGCGGCGACGAGCTCTCGGCGGACGGCGCCTACCGGCGCGACCTGCTCGCGCTGCCCGAGGCGGAGCGCGACGACGCCCTGCTGGCCCTGGTCACCGACAAGGTCGCCGTGGTCCTGGGCCACTCGAACACCGATGCCGTCGAATCCGACCTGCCCTTCCGGGACCTCGGCTTCGACTCGCTGACCGCCGTCGACCTGCGCAACCAGCTCACGGCCGCCACCGGCGTCACCCTGCCCGCCACCCTGGTCTTCGACCACCCGACCCCGGCCGAACTCGTCCTGCACCTGCGCAGCCTGCTGCTCGGCGCACTGCCGGACACCACGGCCCCCGTCGTGGCCTCGGCGCACACCGGGAACGACCCCGTCGTCATCGTCGGCATGGCCTGCCGCTACCCCGGCGGCGTCGGCTCGCCCGAGGACCTGTGGCAGCTCGTACTCGACGAGACCGACGCCGTGGGCGAGTTCCCCACCGACCGCGGCTGGGACCTCGACACCCTGCTCGGCGGCCCGCCGGAGGGCGGCCGCGGCCGCAGCACCACCGGGAACGGCGGCTTCCTCTACGACGCCGCCGACTTCGACCCCGCCGTGTTCGGCATCTCGCCGCGCGAGGCCATCGTGATGGACCCGCAGCAGCGCATCGTGCTCGAAGCCGCCTGGGAGGCACTGGAGCGGGCGGGCATCGACGCGGCGACCCTGCGGGGGAGCACCACCGGCGTCTACGTCGGAGGCGGCAGCGGCGACTACCGGCCGCCGGCCGAGGCGGGACAGTGGGAGACGGCCCAGTCGGCCAGCCTCCTGTCCGGCCGCATCGCCTACTCCTTCGGACTCCAGGGGCCCACGGTCTCCGTCGACACGGCGTGCTCCTCGTCGCTGGTCGCCCTGCATCTCGCGGCCCAGGCCCTGCGCTCGGGCGAGTGCTCCATCGCCCTGGCCGGCGGTGTGACCGTCATGGCCACCCCGGCGGGCTTCGTCGAATTCAGCGCCCAGGGCGCCCTGTCCGACGACGGCCGCTGCAAGGCCTTCTCCGACTCGGCCGACGGCACCGGCTGGTCCGAGGGTGTGGGCATGCTCGTCGTCGAGCGGCTCTCCGACGCCCAGCGCAACGGCCACCACGTCCTGGCGGTCCTGCGCGGCTCCGCCATCAACCAGGACGGCGCCTCCAACGGACTGACGGCGCCCAGCGGACCCGCCCAGCAGCGGGTCATCCGCCAGGCCCTCGCCAACTCCGGTCTGACGACCGCCGAGGTCGACGCGGTCGAGGCCCACGGCACCGGCACCAAGCTCGGAGACCCGATCGAGGCGCAGGCGCTGCTGGCCACCTACGGCCAGGGCCGTGACCCCGAGCGCCCGGTGCTGCTGGGCTCGTTGAAGAGCAACATCGGTCACAGCCAGGCCGCCTCCGGCGTCGCCGGCGTGATCAAGATGGTGATGGCGATGCGACACGGCACCCTGCCGAGGTCGCTCTACGCCGAGACGCCGACCACCCAGGTCGACTGGACGGCGGGCGCCGCCCGGCTGCTCACCGAGCCGGTCGCCTGGCCCGATTCCGACCGCCCGCGCCGCGCCGCGGTCTCCTCGTTCGGCGCGAGCGGTACGAACGCCCACGTCATCCTGGAACAGGCGCCGCCCGCCGGGACCGACTCCACGGTCACCACCCCGCACGGACCGGCCCGCGAGCCGGGGGCGCTGCCGGTGCTGCTCTCAGGCAAGTCCGAGAACGCGCTGCGCGCCCAGGCCCGCAGGCTGCTCACCCAGGTGACCGCACGACCGGACGCCGCCCTGACCGACCTGGCGTTCTCCCTGGCGACGACCCGCACGGCCTTCGACCACCGGGCCGCCCTGACGGCCACCGACCGTGCAGGTCTGCTGGCGGGGCTCACCGCCCTGGCGGAGGGACGTACGGCGCCCGAGCTGGTCGAGCACCAGGTGGAGCGGGTCGGAAAGCGCGCGTTCCTCTTCTCGGGTCAGGGTTCGCAGCGGTTGGGGATGGGCCGGGAGTTGTACGGCCGGTTCCCGGTGTTCGCGGAGGCGCTGGATTCGGTACTCGCTGTACTGGATCCGCTGCTGGAGCGCCCGCTGCGTGAGGTGATGTGGGGCGAGGACGTCGACCTGTTGAACGAGACGGGCTTCACCCAGCCGGCGTTGTTCGCCATCGAGGTGGCGTTGTTCCGT
>NZ_JBSFUB010000118.1:0-19098 GCF_053591575.1 Streptomyces altiplanensis
GCGCCAACGCCAGCCCCACATCGTCCGCGGTTACTTCCACGGCCCGCACGTCCGCTACACCCTCAACGAGAACCCCTTGAGTTTCTGATCAATAGCGGAGGCTGCTTGACGCGTTGAGCGCCTGAGGTGTCTCATCTGCTGGAGGCGCCTCAAGAAGCACCGATCATGATCGTGTTACGAGCTCGTAGCTTTCGCCACCGCGAATTGGTCTGCCGCCGGTGATCGTACAGAAGCCAGGACACATGCTCGACGAGTTCGAGCGCGACATCGAGCATGGCAGGATATGAAACCAACAGGGCCCCTCGTCGTTGGTGCAATGAGTGGAATCACCGCACCAACGACGAGGGGCCCTGCCTCGCCACCACCCCCGCTGAGCAGCTTTTTCATCCCATAGCACAGGATGAAAGAGGTTCAATGACGAGCCTTCACAGAGGGATTGAGGCTAAGCGTTCCGCCAGAAGTCCCGTTCTTCCAACTTACCGAAGCGAGCCTGACCGGTGGACGTATCGACCAGGATCGGCCAACAGTCGAGCAACTGGTCTCTGATATCACGGGTTTCCAGGAAGCGGGCCGAGTTATAAGGAGCAATAAGCACCCCGCCCTTCATTCGCGCCCGGCTCCAGTCAATTGCCAGTTCTGGCTCGCCAGTCGCCCGACTCGCCTGCAGAAACTCCTCGGCAACCGTTCTGGCTTCATTTTCCGGGATCATCAATTTGTCCTCATGAACTGGTATCCGCCCCACGTGGGAGCATGGCTTGCGTTCCCGCTCTTCGGGACGCCTGCGACCTCAGCCGTCTGCTCCCAGAGCGCCCCCAGCGGATCGAGCGGCCCGTGGTGGCCGGCTCGATCCGCGGACGATCAGGTGGGTGGGGACGGTGATGGTACGGGCCCGGGTGCGGTCGCCGTCCAGGCGGGCAAGGGCGGTTCGGGTCGCCGCCTCACCGATGGCCGCCGGGTCTTGTGTCACGACGGTCAGCGCCGGTTCGAGCACCTCGGCCAGGGGGAGGTCGTCGAAGCTGACGAGGGCGACGTCCTTGCGCGCGATGCGGGCCAGTTGGGCCACCACCCCCATGGCCACGATGTTGTTGCCCGCGAACAGGGCGGTGGGCGGGTCCGGCAGGGCCAGCAGCTCGGTGGTCGCTGCAGCGGCGGTCTCCTGGCTGTGCGCACTGGTCAGGAGGGCACGGTCGCAGGGCAGGCCGGCCTCCGCGAGCGCCTCGCGGTACCCGGCGAGCCGCTCGCGCCGGGTGTAGAGCTTCTCGGGGAGGTCACCGATGAAGCCGATGCGCCGATGGCCCTGGGCGACGAGGTGGGCGACGCCCTCGTGGACGCCGGTCCGGTTCGAGCTGACGACGCAGTCGGCCGACAGGCCGGTGCCCGGGCGGTCGACGAACACCACGGGCAGGCCGGCAGCGCGCGATGTCTTCAGGTAGGAGTGGTCGGCGCCGAACGCGGGGACGACCACCAAGACGCTTACGCGGCGTGCCAGAAACGTCTGGACCAGAACTCGTTCGCGTTCGGGGTCCTCGGCCGACGAGCCCATGAGCAGGGTGAGTCCGCGGCTGCGTACCGTGTCCTCTATGCCGCTGGCGACCGTTCCGAAGAAGGGGTTGCCCAGGTCGGGCACCACGAGGCCCACGGTGGTGTCCGGGCCCCCGACACGGATGTTCCGGGCCATCAGGTTTGGTTGGAACCCGAGCTTCGCCACCGCCGCGAGGACACGCTCCCGGGTCTGCGGGGAGCTCGGGCCGTCCTCGTTGAGCACCCGGGAGACCGTCTTGGCGCTGACACCCACTTCCCGGGCGACGTCGGCCAGAGTGGGGCGGCGAGTCGCGGCCATGTATCACCGTTCCTGTGCGTTCGTCGGGCCCGGCCCGTGTGGGCCGGGCCCATTGTCCTGTGCGAGGCGCCGCCTCAGTGGGCGGTCACGCCGGCAGCTCTTGCGGCTTCGGCGTCCGAGACGACGGTACCCCCGTCGCTTCCCACTGTGAGCGCTCCGGTCATGATGGCGACCACCTCGGCCATGGAGTGGTCGGAGGGTTTGATCAGCGCCTCGCGCCGTCCGAGTCGGTGTACGTGGATCCGGTCGGCGATCTCGAAGACGTGCGGCATGTTATGGCTGATCAGGACGACGGGCATGCCCTTGTCGCGAACCCGGCGGATGAGGTCGAGCACCTGGCCCGATTCCCTGACGCCCAGTGCGGCGGTCGGCTCGTCCATCACGACGACGCTCCTGGCCCAGGCGACGGCGCGGGCGACGGCCACGGCCTGGCGCTGGCCGCCGGAGAGCGTCTCCACCGCCTGGGTCAGCGAACGCAGGCCGATCTTCAGTTCGGCCATGTGGGCGGCGGCTTCCTCCCGCATCCGCTTCTTGTCGAGCATGCGGAACGCACTGCCGAGAACGCCCGGGCGGCGCAGTTCGCGTCCGAGGAACATGTTGGAGGCGATGTCCATGGAGGCTGCGACGGCGAGGTCCTGGTAGACCGTCTCGATGCCGTGCTCACGTGCGCTCTGCGGGCCGCTGAAGCGGATGGGGCTCCCCTGAAGCCGGATCTCGCCCTCGTCGGGGACGATCGCGCCGGTCAGCGCCTTGATCAGGCTGGTCTTGCCGGCTCCGTTGTCGCCGATGACGGCGAGGACCTCGCCGGGCATGAGGTCGAAGTCGGCCCCGTCGATCGCGGTCACCTGGCCGTACTTCTTGACCAGGCCGCGAGCCTGAAGGACGGGTGTCATCGACGTGTCGGTGCTCATCGCGCCTTCTTCCGGGAGATCTGGTCGACGGTCACGGCGAGGATCACCAGGATGCCGGTGATCAGCGTCTGGTAGATGGACGCGACACCCATCAGCTGGAGTCCGTTGCGGAAGACGCCGACAATCAGTACGCCGATGAAGGTGCCGAGTACGGCACCCCGTCCGCCGAAGAGGCTGGTCCCGCCGAGGACGACGGCGGTGATGCTGTCGAGATTGTCGGTCTGGCCGGCCTGCGGGTCGCCCACGCCGGTACGGGAGATGAGCAGCAGAGCCGCCACACCGTAGACGAGTCCGGCGAGCGTGTAGATGCCGATGGTCAGGCGGGAGGTGCGGATGCCGTTCAGCCGCGCGCTTTCGGGGCTGTTGCCCAGGGCGTAGACGTGGCGTCCCCAGGAGGTGCTGCTGAGTGCGTAGGCGAAGGCCAGGAACAGGGCGATGGTGACGAGGGAACCATAGGTGATGTCGGTCTTGCCCAGCGGGAAGGTCTCACCGAGGGCGGTGAGCGGCCCGGGCAGGTCGGTCACCGTCTGCTCGGCGGAATAGATGTGGGTCAGGGCGAACGCCACGTTCAGCATGCCGAGTGTCACGATGAAGGGCGGCAGCGGGATCATCTGCACGAGCAGACCGTTGATCAGCCCAAAGCCACCGCAGACCACGAGGCCGAGAGCGATCGCGGCGAGTGGGGGAAGCGTTCCCTGGGCGGCCATCTTGGCGATGACGATGCTGCCGAACGCCATGACGGCGCCGCATGAGAGGTCGATGCCTGCGGTGAGGATGATCAGGGTCTGGCCGATGGCCAGGGTGCCCACGACCATGACTTGTTGGACGATGAGGGAGAAATTGCCGCCGGAGAGGAACTGGTCGGTCATCAGCGAGAAGAAGACGCAGGCCAGCAGGAGCGCGGCCAGGGGACCGGCGGTGGGTGTGGCGAGCAGCCGGCGGACCGCGGTCGGTCCTTTCAGCTGGTCGTAGGGCGTGGTCGTGGCAGTCATGGTGGTCCTTGCCGGGAGGCGGGCGTCAGGAGGCGGTGTGCGGGGAGGGGTTGCCCCGGGCCCGCCCGGGCGGGGCGGCCGGGCGGGGTATGGGGCTCAGCCCTTGTGAGGGCTCAGTGGGAGGCTCAGCCCCAGCAGTTTTCCAGGCCGTACACGGTGTCCTTGGTGTCGACCCCCGACTGCGACTGGTCGCTGATCAGGGTGACGCCGGTGTCGGTGTAGCCGGAGACCTTCTTGCCGTCCTTGGCGAAGTCCACGACGGCCTTGACGCCGAGGGAGGCCATCTTGAGCGGGTACTGCTGCGAGGTCGCGGCGATCTTGCCTTCTTTGACGGCCTTCGTGCCGGTGCAGCCGCCGTCGACGGAGACGACCAGGACCTTCTTCTCCAGGCCCTTGGCCTTCAGCGCCGCGTGGGCGCCCAGTGCGGCCGGTTCGTTGATGGTGTAGACGACGTTGATGCCGGGGGCCTTCTGGAGGCAGTTTTCCATGGCGGTCTGCCCCTTGGCCTGGTCGCCGCCGGTGTCCTGGCTGCACACGACCGACGGGTCACCCTCCGGGACGCCGAAACCCTTGAGGAAGCCCTCGTGCCGCTGTATGCCCACGGCGACGCCGGGCGCCAGATCGAGGGTGGCGATCTTCGCCTTCTTGCCGGCCATGGCAGCCTTGGCGTACTGGCCGATGAGTTCACCGGCCTTGACATTGTCGGTGGCGAACAGCGCGTCGGTGGCATCCTGCGGCTCGGTCGGACTGTCGAGGGCGATGACCAGAACGTTCTTGGCCCGGGCCTTCTCGAGGGCGGGCACGATCGCCTTCGAGTCGTTGGGTGTGATGAGGATGCCCCTGACGCCGGAATTGACCATGTTCTCGACCGCGGTGATCTGGCCCGCGTTGTCGCCGTCGAACTTGCCGGCCGCACTGACCAGTTCGACGCCGCTGTCCTTTGCGGCCTTCTCGGCGCCCTCCTTCATCTTCACGAAGAAGGGGTTGGTGTCCGTCTTGGTGATCAGCCCGACCTTCACTGAGCCGTCGCCCGAGTCGCCCTTCGAGCCCGATCCGCAGGCGGTCAGGGCAAGCGCCGCGACGGCGGTGCAGGCCGCGACCCTGCCCAGAGGAGAAACGGCGCAGTTGTTACGGGGCATGACTGACTCCTGCGTGGTTCGGTCGGAGCAGCCGCCCTGTTCAAGGAGGCGGCAGCGGGGAGTTGAAGCGTCCGGCGGTGTCATCGTTGACTCATGTCATCGTTGACACCACCTGCGGAGGATGATGGACTCCGTTTCCCGCAACGTCAATGCCTTGCCCCCGTCACAAATCGGCAACGGTGCGACGGCGGCCGGTCATACCGGCCCCGGACCTGCTCCGACCCGCCCGGCTCGGCTCCCCGTACCCCTTCCGCAACGCGCGGCTCCCGCGCCGAACGTCTACTCAGAGAGAAACCTTCATGCACCTGTCTGAGGTCACCGTCCTCGGCGAATGCGTCGCCGACGCCTTCACCGTCCAGCAGCCCGCGCCGGACGAACTCGCCCTGCGGGTTCTGCCGGGCGGCGGTCCGGCGAACACGGCCGTGGCGCTCGCCCGGCTGGGCACACCCGCCCGTTTCCTGGCCAGGCTTTCGGACGACGTGTTCGGCCGGCTCTTCCGCGCCCGCCTGGAGTCCTCGGGGGTCGATCTCTCCGGGGCCGTATCCGCCCGGGAGCCCAGCACTCTGGCCGTCGCCGAACTCGACGAGCAGGGGCAGGCGGTGTACTCCTTCCACGCGCAGGACACCGCGGACTGGCAGTGGACGGCGGGCGAACTGGCCGCAGCCGACCTCACCTCGACCGCCTGCCTGCACTCGGGCTCCCTGGCCCTGGTCCGCGAACCGGGCGACCGGATCGTGGAGGAGTTCCTGCGCCACGCCGGAGCCGGGACCACCATCTCCATCGACCCCAACGTCCGGCCCCTGCTCGTGGCCCCCGAGGTCTACCGCGAGCGCTTGCCGCGCTGGTGCGCGATCGCGGACATCCTGCGGCTCAGCGAGGACGATTTGGAACTGCTGCTGCCGGGGCACTCGGTCGGGGACGCCTGCGACATCTGGCACGAGGCAGGCGTCCGGCTCGTCGTCGTCACGCTCGGCGGACGCGGCGCGATCGCCTCGCTGGACGGCGAGCGGACCGCGGTACCGGCGCCGCCGACCCGTGTCGTCGACACCGTGGGAGCGGGCGACTCCTTCACCGCCGGGCTCCTCCACCACCTCGGAACCAAGGGCCTGCTCGGCGGCAGACTGGCGGAACTGCGTATCGGGGACGTCACCGAGGCGTGCGCGTTCGCGGCCCGGGTGGCGGCGCTGACCTGCTCGGTCGGCGGCCCGAACCCGCCGTGGGAGAGCGAGTTGCTGCAGCCGACGACCGCGGCCGGGACCGCGGGGAAGTGACCCGCTCCTCTGCCCGGGGGTTCTGCCGGAACCATTGACGGACTGCCCGAGGGCGCTCATCATCACTGTCCAGCAGGTGTCATCGCTGACATATGTCAGCGATGACACCTGTCGAAGCGGGCCCTGCCCACCGCCTGGCACCGTGATCCCCGGCGTCGCCGCCGCACCGGAAACGAACAGGGCGCCGCCCCGCCCCCGCGCAGAAGAACCCGTGCAGAACACACCCCGTGCAGGAGAGTCCATGAGCCCTGGCCCCGTGTACCGCCGCGTCCGTCCGCGCCTCGTCGCCGCGACAGCCGCGACGTGCGTGCTCGCCGTCATCGCTGTAGCCCCCGGGGCCGCAGCGGGCGGCGTGGCGCCCCATACCGAAACCTACCGGCCGCAGATTCACTTCTCCCCGGAGAAGAACTGGATGAACGACCCCAACGGACTGGTGTACTTCAAGGGCGAGTACCACCTCTTCTACCAGTACAACCCCAGCGGCAACACCTGGGGCAACATGTCCTGGGGCCACGCGGTCAGCAAGGACCTCGTGCACTGGGAGGAGTTGCCGCTTGCGATCCCGCACGACGACGAGGAAGCGGTCTTCTCCGGCAGCGCGGTCGTCGACCACGACAACACCAGCGGCTTCGGGACGAAGGACGACCCCGCGATGGTGGCCGTCTACACCAGCGCCTACAAGAAGGACGGCAGACAGGCCCAGTCGCTGGCCTACAGTCGGGACCGCGGCCGCACCTGGACCAAGTACGACGGAAACCCGGTCCTCGACATCGGCTCGAAGGAGTTCCGCGACCCGAAGGTGCAGTGGCACGCGCCGACAAAGAGCTGGCTGATGACGGTGTCCCTGTCCACCGAGCACAAGGTCCGCTTCTACTCCTCCAAGGACCTCAAGAGCTGGAAGCACCTGAGCGACTTCGGCCCGCAGGGCGCGGTGGGCGGCGTGTGGGAGTGCCCCGACCTCTTCCCACTGCCCGTCGACGGGGACGCCGGGCGTATCAAGTGGGTACTGGTGGTGAACATCAATCCCGGTGGCATCGCGGGTGGTTCGGCAGCCCAGTACTTTATCGGCGACTTCGACGGCACCCGCTTCACACCCGACGACAAAGGCTCCTACACGCCGCCGCCCGGCCTGGTCGTCCAGGACTTCGAGGCGAGCGACTACGGGACCTGGACGACGGCCGGCACGGCCTTCGGCGACGGGCCGGTCCCCGTACCGGCGCCCGGCGCCTCCGGTACGAGCGGCGTCGAGGGCCGGGGGTTCGTCGACAGCCTCCACGGCGGCGACGCCGAGACTGGCACGCTCACCTCACGGCCCTTCACCGTGGACAGCGACTATCTCAACTTCAAGGTGGCCGGCGGCCGTCATCCCCACATCCCCGGATCGGTCCTGGGGGACGCGCCCGCGCCCGAGGGCAAGGTCCTCGCCGACTTCGAACAGGACGGCTACGGTTCCTGGACCACCACCGGCACTGCCTTCGGCGACGCCCCCGCGCCCGGGACGTTCCCCGGCCAGCAGGAGGTGTCCGGGTACACCGGCGCCCGGCTGGTGAACAGCTTCCTCGGCGGCGACGCGGCCACCGGCACCCTCACCTCACCCGAGTTCGCCCTCACGGCGAAGCACCTCAATCTTCTCGTCGGAGGTGGCAGACACCCCTCGGGGTCTGATGCGCCCACCGCCGTCCGGCTCGTCGTCGACGGCAAGACCGTACGCAGCGCCACCGGGACCGACTCCGAGAAGCTCAACTGGTCGTCCTGGGACGTCGGCGACTTCGCCGGCCGTACCGCACGCCTCGAGGTCATCGACGACAACACGGGTGGATGGGGCCACATCCTGCTCGACCAGGTAGTCCTCTCCGACGTTCCGGCACAGCCCCGGTCCACCGAGACGGCGGTCAACCTCCTCGTGGACGGCAAGGTCGTCCAGAGCGTGTCGGGCGAGGACAGCGCAAGCCTGGACTGGGCTTCCTTCGACCTCCGCGCCCACCGGGGCAAGCAGGCCACCGTCCAGATCGTCGACATGAACACGGGCGGCTGGGGCCACGTCCTGGCCGACCAGTTCGTCGCCGCCGCCGAGCCCGCGATCTCCAGTGTCCGGCGGGCCCACTGGGTCGACCACGGCAAGGACTACTATGCGGCCGTCTCCTGGGAGGACGCGCCCGGCGGCAAGCGCCGCATGATCGGCTGGATGAACAACTGGCAGTACGGCAACGACATCCCCACCTCCCCCTGGCGCAGCGCGCAGAGCATCCCCCGGGAGATGGCGCTGCGCACCGTGGACGGCCAGGTCCGCCTGACGCAGCAGCCGGTGGCCTCCGTACGGTCACTGCGTACCGGAACGCCGGTCACGGCCCGCGGCCTCACGGTCGCGAACGGCTCCGTGCCCCTGGCCGGGGGGCGCGCCGATGGCAAGGCGCTCGACCTGGAAGCCACCTTCTCCCTCCGCGACGCCGAGCGGTTCGGACTCAAGGTCCGCACCGGCGAGGGCCAGGAGACCGTTATCGGGTACGACGCGAAGACCCAGGAGCTGTACGTCGACCGTACGGCGTCGGGCGCGGTGGACTTCCACAAGGACTTCCCCGGCGTCCAGCGCGCACCCCTGAAGGCCAAGGACGGCAAGGTCAAGCTCCGGATCCTCATCGACTGGTCCTCCGTGGAGGTGTTCGGCGGTGACGGCCAGGCCGTGATCACCGACCAGATCTTCCCCGACCCGGACAGCCAGGGGGTCCGGCTCTTCGCCGAAGGCGGTTCCGCCCGCGTGGACAGAGTCGACGCCTGGCAACTGCGCTCCTACCGCGACTGATCCGCCCACCGGTGTTCGCGGGCGAAGGGTGACCACCCTCGCCCGCGAACACCGACCGCGTTCCTGCGGGGCCGGTCTCCGTTTAGCAGTTGCCCGGTAGGTGGCGCAAGCAGCGTCAGCGGTGGATGGAGCGGTTGAGCTCCAGGAGGTCCTCCAGCGTGGGCGGGGAGGTGAAGGCGGCCACGCGCTCCATCGCGCGGTCCCGGTTGCGCGGGGTCTGCTCCCGGTCGGCCGCCTGCAAGGCCGGCCCCAGCTCGTCGAGGCTCAACTCGGTGCAGTATGCGGGTGTTGCCGGCTGCTGACGCCAGGAGTCGGCCAGCTTCCCTGCGTCGAAGGGGTCAAAGCCGCTCTCGTCCACCAGGCGCATGGCCACCCGCCGCGCCTCGTCGGAGTCGGCCGCGACCGGAAGCGCGACCCGGCCCGGCGTTCCCGCGGGAACGCCCTTGGTCAGCAAGGTGCCTTCCAGGACCGCGTTCCACGCCTTGACCACGGGCCGTCCCAACCGCTCGGCCACCCACATGCTCTCGACCTGGCCCTGCTCCACCGCCTCGACGGAGTCGTCGCGCTGAGGGATGTAGTTGTTGGTGTCGATGACCACGGTCTCATCGGGAACGGAGACGAAGAGTCCGGCCACCGCCGGGACCCGGCCGAAGGGGACGGACAGGATTACGACATCCTTGCCCCGTACGGCGTCGGCAGCCGTCACCGCCTGCGCTCCGAATTCCAGCACGGCCGCATCGATCGTCTCCGGGCCCCGGGAGTTGGCCACTGCCACCTCGTGTCCGCCCGCACTGAAGATGCGCGCCAGGGCCGCCCCGATCGATCCTGCACCGATAACGCCAATTTTCATGATTTGCTCCAACTGAAGATGCACCTCTCCCCGGAAGGGGAGAGCGAGATGTGATTACTGCGGGCATGCAGGCCGGACGGCACGCAGCAGGGGAAAGGAGCCGGCAGCGGCACCCTTACAACGGCCCGTCGGCAGCCCGCCTGGGGCATGGCCGGTGGCCAGTGGTCTACGTGTGGTTGTTCTGGACGTCCTGCTCGCGGTATCCGCTTTCGATGAGTGCGCGCAGGCGATCGAGCGATTCCTCGTTGATGGTGCCAGTGCCCTTGACCCAGGCCACCGAGACGGACGCGAGGAAGAGGTCGTACCCCTTCACCGACGCTCTCGCGTCCCCGGCGCGCTGCGCGGCCCGCACGTACTCGTCGGTGGTGGCGATGAGGTGGTCGCACGGGAGGGTGAGCGGGTTGTGCGGCTTCTGCTCCCTGGCCGCGGCCATAAGCGGTTCCGGCAGCCCACTGAAGGCGCTGAAGTAGTCCTCCATCGCCCGCAGCCACTGGCGCAGCGCCTCGGAGGCGTCCCCGAGTTGCGCGATGCCTTCGCGGCGGGCCACCAATTCCTCGGAGCGCGTCTGCAGTACGGCCGCCAGCAGCGCCTCGCGAGTGGGGAAGTGCCGGTACAGCGTGCCGGCCCCGACGCCCGCCTCCTTGGCCACCGCCTCCAGCGAGGCGCCGACGCCATGCTGCAGGAAGTGACGCTGGGCCGCCTCCAGGAGAGCCGCACGGTTGCGCTGGACATCCGCACGAGGTCTGCGACCCTGCTGTTCCTTGGCGCTGCTCATAGGCCCTCCTGCCGCACGCGATCCGACGGCCACCGAAACGGAGACTGCCTCCGTACGGAATCCAGCATAACCGGAGGCGGACTCCGGTCAACTCACCCGCCACCCCGAACGGCGCGAGCACGTCCTGGGCGCCCCTCCCCCAGCCGGGCCCAGTCCGCCCGCAGCAGACACATGCACCTGAAGTCCCACATGCGGCGCGGGCGCTCGACTGATCGGACCATGATCCTTTTCAGCGCAACGGCTGTACCGAAGTTCCTCCAGGCCGGACTTCCGTTCTGCGGCCGGTGCGGGAGAAGACGAGTATCTCCAGGGCGAGGCCGAAGCCGTCGCGGATAGGGTGGGGTGATCGATGCGTCGGGCAGGATGAGGGCAGCCGAAGAGATGGCCAGGACCGAGAGCGGGCACCCGACAGGGCGCGAACGTCCAACGTCGCGGGACGTTGCCCGCCTCGCCGGGGTGTCGCACACCGCGGTCTCCTTTGTCTTCAACGGCCGGGCCGAGGGCAATCTCTCCTCCGCCACCCAGGAACGCATCCGCAAGGCGGCCGAGCAGCTCGACTACCGGCCCAATGCCGTAGCCCGCGGGCTGCGCCGCAGCCGTACCGCCGTGATCGGGCTGGTCACCGACGAGATCGCCTCCTCGCCGTTCGCCGGTCAGTTGCTGCGCGGCGCCATGGAGGCGGCCTGGGGCCGAAAGCACCTCGTGCTTACCGTCGACTCCGGTGGTGACCCCGACAAGGAAGATGCGGCCGTGGCTGAGCTCCTTGACCGGCGCGTGGACGGCATCATCTACGCGGCCATGTCGCTGCGGCGCGTCCGTGTGCCCGCCGGCCTGCGCCGTACCACCGCGGTGCTGGCCAACTGCCTGCCTGAGGACGACTCGATAGCCGCTGTGATCCCCCATGAACGGTCCGGGGGCCGGTCGGCCGCCCGGTTGCTCCTCGACGCGGGTCACCGCAGGATCGCCTTGGTGGGCGGACTCGATGACATCGCGACCGCGGAGCGGCTGCGCGGGTTCAGGGACGCCCTGCGGGCCGTGGGACACACGGTGGCGAAGGAGTGGATCGTCCGGACCGGAGGAGAGATCTCCGCCGGGTACGAGGGGGCGACACGGTTGCTCGCCACCGCGTCGCCCGAACGGCGCCCCACAGGGATCGTCTGTTACAACGACCGGGTCGCGGCGGGTGTCCTGCACGCGGCCGCCCGGCTCGGCGTCGTCGTACCCGACGACCTGTCGGTCGTCGGGTACGACGATCAGGAGCACATGGCCGCGTTCCTGGCCCCGCCCTTGAGCACGGTCGCGTTGCCTCATCGAGCGATGGGGGAGACGGCCGCCCGGCTGCTTCTCGACGCCATCGACGCCGGAGCGCCGCTGGACGCCGACGTTCACCAGGTCCCGTGTCCGGTGGTCAGCCGTGCGTCCGTGGGACCAGTGCCCAGCCGGTGACCTGGGCCTCGGCGCCTTCCACCGTGAGTTCGGGGATGTCGTCCGGGCGCCGGTAGAGGCGTTCGGTGACTGTGGCGCGGTCCGCAGCGAAGAGTTCGAGCAGTGAGCCGTCCATCAGGATGCGCACTTCCAGTGCCGGAGAGCCGCTCACCCCGGTGGGCACAGTGACGGGACCGGTTCCCTCGGCCGGCGTGCGAGGCCAGTCGGAACGGTCCAGGGTCACGGTGCCTGCCGTCGGATCCAGACGAACGGTTACTCGCGCGCCTGACACGGCTCGCAGCAGGCTCACGGTGGTCGAGGAGTTCGCGGTGATGTGCAGGTCGTACGCGTCCGGGAGTGGCGTCGGGTCCGGTCCGGTGACGAATGGCTCGGCGGCGCGCAGCAGTGTGAGTTCGGGTGCGGGTGCGATGCTCAGCGTTCCATCGGGGCGGATGTCCACCACTCGGGGCGCGGTCAGTACTCCGGCCCAGCCGCCGCGGTCGACCTCGCCCTGCGGGCGGGCCTCCCAGGACCAGCCCCACATCAGGGACCGGCCCGCCTGGGTGTCCTGGAAAACGGCGGGGGCGTAGAAGTCCCGGCCGTGGTCGAGTCCGCCGCCTGTGTGCGGCTCGAAGGCCAGCCCGCCTTCGTCGTCGGACCGTAGGTCTCCGGTCAGGTACGCCGTCGAGAGCGGATCGCCATCCCACAGGGACAGCACCAGGACCCACTCACCGCCGCCGGCCTTCAGCAGCTGGGGACACTCCCAGCCGACGGCCTTCTGACCGAGTATCCCGGAAGCCGTCGGATCGTGGCCGTCGAGAAGTACTCCGGCAAAGCGCCAGGAGGAGAGGTCCTCGCAGTCGTACAGCAAGACCGACGGTGTGCCGTCCGCGTGCCCCGCGCCGACCAGGGCCCAGCGCCGTCCGCCGTGGCAGAAGACGAACGGGTCGCGGAACATCACCACGTCGAGGCCGGCCGGCGGGCCGGCCAGTACAGGTTGGGGCAGTGGTGTCCACGAGGTCAGGAGTGTGTCGTCGGGCCGGGCGTGCGCCAGGCAGATGGTACCGACCCCGGTGTGGGAACGATCGATTCCGGTGTACACGGCAGTCGGAACACCGTCATCGTCGACGACGCAGCCGGACCAGCAGCCCGCCTCGTCAGGGCCGCCGGGCATCGGAGTGAGAGCGATCGGATGGTGTTCCCAGTGGACGAGGTCGGTGCTGGAGACGTGGCCCCAGTGCATGTTGGCATGGATGGGTGCGTCCGGGTTGTGCTGGTAGAACAGGTGGTGACGGCCGCGCCAGTGGAAGGGCCCATTGGGGTCGTTGATCCAATTGGCGGGTGGACGGACCCGGTGGCGCGGGAGGTGTGGATCGGACGGACGGCCGGAGTGGATCATCGGTTGACTCCTGCGGACGTGATGCCCTCGCGCAGAGGACGCTGGCCGACGACGAACACGGCGATTGCGGGGATCATGGAGAGCACCACGCCCGCGAGCACCACGGAGATGGATCCGGTGCCGAGATTGCCCTGCAGGGACACCAGGCCGAGGGGCAGGGTGAAGTTCTGCGTGGAGGTCTCCAGGATCAGCGGCCGGAAGAACTCGTTCCAGTGGTAGTTGAAGGCGAGTACGCCGACGATCGCCAGGCCGGGCGCGGCCAGCGGCGCGTACACGGAGCGGAAGATTCGCCAGGGCCCAGCACCGTCGATCATGGCCGCCTCCCCGAGGTCCTTGGGCATCCCCATGAAGTACTGACGCATCAGGAAGGTACCGAACGCCGTGGGGAAGGCCGGGATGATCAGCCCGAGCAGAGTGTCGGTCAGACTCATCGTCTTCAGCACCAGGAACACGGGCACGATGGTGACCTGGAGGGGCACCATCATGGTCGCGAGGACCAGACCGAACAGCAGCTTCTTGAACCGGAACTCCAAGCGCGCGAAGGCGTACCCGGCCAGCCCGGCGGTGATCATCTGGCCCGCTGCGACCAGCGCGGTCACCAGAGCGGAGTTGAGGGCGAGCAGCCAGACGTCGATCTGGACGAAGACCTGGTCGTACGCCTGAGTGGTGGGATCGGTGGGGATGATCTGCGGCGGCAGGTCGAAGGACTCGGCCGGCGCGCGCAAGGAGGTGGAGACGGTCCAGATGACGGGGCCGAGGGTCAGCAGGGCGACCACCGCAAGGCCGGTGATCCGCGCCCACGGCGCCAGTGCGTGCTTCAGCCGGCCGGAGGAGGTCGTCCGGCCGGAGGCACCGGTCAGGGTGGTGATGTGGCTCATGGGGTTCCCCGGCTCACTGGTAGTGGACGAAGCGCCGGCTGAGCCGGAACTGGAGGGCGGTGACCACCATGATCAAAGCGAACAGCAGCACGCCGACGGCTGACGCCTCACCGAAGCGCAGCTGCTCGAACGCGGTCTGGTAGATGACCATCACGGCGGTGCGGGTGGAGTCGCCCGGCCCGCCGTCGGTCAGGACGTAGGGCTGTTCGAAGACCTGAAGGGCGTTGATCATGCCGACCACGGAGGCGACCAGAAGTGTCGGGGACAGCAGCGGCAGGGTGATGTGCAGGTGCTTGCGCAGACCCGTGGCGCCGTCGAGCGAGGCGGCCTCGTGGATTTCCTTGGGAATGTTGTTCAGTCCCCCGACGAAGAGCAGGAACGAGAAGCCGAACTGCTGCCACACGTAGACCAGGATCACGGCTGCCATCGCCCAGTTCTCGGACGTCAGCCAGGGTACGGGCGCGACGCCGACATGGCCGAGCAGCCAGTTCACCACTCCGAAGTCCTGGTTGAACAGGTACTTCATCACCACCGAGACGGATGCGGCGGACAACACCAGCGGGAAGAAGAAGGCCGAGCGGAACGCCGAACGCAGCCACCCGGGCATCTTTCCCGCCACCGCGAGCGCGAGGACCAGGGCGAGCAGCATCTGCAGCGCGACCGCGAACACCATGAAGATGAGGGTGTTGCGGAAGGAGACGAGGACGGTGGAGTCGCCGAACACCTCGCGGTAGTTGTCGGTCCCCGTGAACCGGGGGGAGTCGATCACGTCCCACTGGAAGAAGCTGAGGATCACCGACCCGGCGATCGGCACGACGGTGAAGACCACGATGCCGACCACCGTGGGTGCGAGGAACAGGGCAGCCAGCAGCCGCGTGCCCCGTTCACGCGCGGACGGCCGGGAGGCGGGCGGGGGCGGTGCGGTGCGCGGACGCGCGGCGGTGAGCTGGGTGTTCGTCATACGTCACGCTCCATGGCCTTCTCCAGATCGCCTTGCAGCCGGCGCAGGGCCCGGCGGACCCCGCGCGGGTCGGCCAGCGCGGTCCCGGTGTGCTTGAGCAGCAGCTGCTCGACTTCGGCGACCTGCGGCGGCGCGGGGATCGGGCCGGTGGTGGGAAACTTGTCGAGGGTGTCGTAGAAGACCTGCCAGTGGGCCGGCCCGGTCTTCTCGTAGCGGTCGGCGTGGAGCATCGAGCGGCGGGCCGGGGTGGTCTGGTTGGCCTGGAACAGCTGGGTCATCACCTCCTTGCGCGTGACGTACTTGATGAACTCCCAAGCCGCGTCCTGCTTCTTGGACGTGCGCAGCAGCGCGTAACCGGCCGCGCCGTACTGGTGGCGCTGGGAGCGCCAGCTGGGGAAGTGCTGCACGTCGTAGCCGCTGGGCTTCATGCCCGCGGCGTGCAGCCCGCCCGCCCAGAAGCCGCCCGCAGGGGTGACGCCGACCCGGCCGGTGGAGAAGACGCCGACAAGGTTGTTGCCGCCACCCCCTTCGGGGCGTGAGCAGAGCCGGTCCTGTACGAGGGAGGCAAGGTAGTCGTACACCTCCTCGACTCGGACGTCGGTGGCCTGCGGTGTGGTCCAGCGGTATCCACCGCCGCGGCCCTCGACCGACGGGTAGAAGCTGTTCCACAGCCACTCGCCGCCGGGCGCTTTGGACTCGGCGAGGATGTTGGTGTCGTTGGCGAACAGCCAGGGAACGACACCGCCCCAGAGCCGGTTGGTCCAGAAGTACGGGGTGAAGTGATCGCCGCCGGAGCGTTTCATGGACCGCAGCAGCGACGTGAACTCCTCCCGGGTCCAGTCCGACGGCGGCAATTCGGCGCCGGCCCGTTGCAACACCCGGGTATTGAAGTACATATCGGCCGCGTTGAACTCGATGGGGAGCTGGTAGAGGCTCCCCTCGTACATCATCGACTCGACCAGTGAGGGGTGGACGTCGGAGAAGTACTCGCGCAGCTCGGCGGCGTCCCGTCGCACCCACGGGTCCAGCGCCACGCCGAGCTTGCGGGCGAACAGCTGGACGCCCTCGGTGGCGACGTAGACGACGTCGGGCGCGGTGCCGGCCGCGATCTGGGTGAGGATCTTCGCGAAGAAGTCGGACCAGTCGGTGGCCTGGATGGCCATCAGCCGGACCTTGATGTCGGGGTAGAGCTTGCGGAACCCGTCGCTCAGGGCGCGCTGTGCCACCGGGTCGACGGCGGCACCGAGCGTGGCGACGACGAGGGAACCGTCGTCGCGTCCCGGGATGTCCGCGCCGGTGAGGCGATCCCAGCTTGTGGCGGTACCGGCCAGAGCGACGGCACCGCCACCGTATGCGCCGTATCGCAGCAGAATGCGGCGTCGAGAGTGCAAGTCGGTCATCCGAAGGCCCTAACTCGTGTTAGTCGATGCATGCCTGCAGATGATGAGAAGCACGTTACGCCCTTGTCAAGAGAACGGGAACTCTTGACCTTTAACGAGTTAGGTCTACAGTCCTACTCCACACGAGCCGCCGTCCTCACGAGAGAATGAAGAGGGATGCCGAACATGCGTGGGATAACCAGAAGGACCCTGCTCAGGACCTCGGCCCTGGGGGCCGTCGTGGCGACGACGCCCGCCGTGGCGGGGACTGCCGCCGCCGAGTCCACGAAACCGGGTGAAGCGCTGAGAAGTGGGAGCTACCGCTCGGAGTACCACTTCACCGTTCCCGACCAGTGGATGAACGATCCCCAGCGACCCATCTGGATCGACGGCGAGTACCACTACTACTACCTGTACAACGCCGACTACCTCGTCGGCGGCACCAACGCCGGGACCGCCTGGCGGCTGGCTACCAGTAAGGACCTGGTCACCTTCCGGGACCGCGGCATCGCCGTGCCGAAGGACACCACACCCAACGGTGATGTCTGGTCCGGTTGCGCCGTGGTGGACACCGGGAACACTGCGGGCTTTGGGGCGGGCGCGGTCGTCGTCATCGCCACCATGGAACCTGACGGGGCAGCGAACACCCAGGCCCAGTACCTGTACTACTCCACCGACGGCGGTCACACCTTCACCCATCACGGTACAGACCCGGTGCTGCGCAACCCCGGCGTAAAGGACTTCCGCGACCCCAAGGTGATCCGTGACGAGCGGCACGATCGCTGGGTAATGGCGCTCGCCGAGAAGACGAAGGTGGGCTTCTACCACTCCCGGGACCTCAAGTCCTGGACGTATGTGGGCGGCTTCTTCGAGGACCGGTTCGGTGTCCTGGAGTGCCCCGACCTGTTCCGCATCTCCACCGGCGACTCGACCACCAAGTGGGTCCTGGGCGTCAGCGCCAACGGCAAGGCGTCCGGTCTCCCCAACACCTACGCGTACTGGACCGGGGAGTTCGACGGCTCCGGCTTCGCGCCCGACACCCCGGATCCGCAGTGGCTCGACCACGGCTTCGACTGGTACGGCGCGGTCACCTTCGACAAGCACCGCCAGGACGGTTCCATCGATACCGCCACGCGGTACGCGATCGGCTGGATGAACAACTGGGACTACGCCAACACCACACCCACCATCGACTCCGACGGATTCAACGGCACGGACTCGATCGTTCGCGAGGTGACCCTGCGGCGCGCCGCCTCCGGCGCCTTCTATCTCGCCTCGAAACCGGTCGGCGCCCTGGACAGCCACGCCTCGCGCACCGTGAACCTCGGCAACCTGGAGGTCGACGGAAACCTGCTGCTGCCATACACCGGCACGGCGTACGAGCTGACGACCGAGGTGACGTGGGAGAAGCTCGCCGGCGCCGGCATCCAGCTGCGCCGCTCCGGAGACGGGACCCGCCACATCGACGTCGGCTTCTACGGCGACTACGCCTTCGTCAACCGGCGCGGAGTCAATAACCCGGACAGCAGCGGCAGGTGGCAGGAAAGCAAAACACCGTTCGACGCGTCGGCGCGCCGCGTCAGGCTGCGTGTCCTCGTCGACCGCACCACCGTGGAGATGTTCATCGACGACGGCCGCTACACACACTCCATGGAGGCGTTCCCGTATCTCATCGACACCGGGCTCGCGCTGTTCAGCATCGACGGCAAAGCGGTCTTCAGGAACACGGTGATTCGCGAGTTCACCCTCTGACGCGCCAGAACCGTCGACTCGCACCCGCACCCGCAGCCGCTGGGGCAGGCACTTTGAGGAGTGATCTTGTGTCCGGGTTCGTCAGGCCAGTCCGAGGACGGCCAGGGCCAGGCGGATGGTCCTGGGATGGGGCGGGCGGATCAGGTCGGTCAGCGGGTCGGGGCGGAACCCGAGCAGGACCAGGACATGCCGCGGAGCATCGATGACCTGCTCGCCGATCGCTGTGAGGGAGGCGACGCCGACCAGAACGGCGGCGACAGCTGCCGCCAGCAGGGCCGTCTATAGGTGACAGATGCCGCGCTGGGCCTGTGGATCAGGCCCCTTAGCCAGATATCTCCGTAGGTCAGCGGCTAATTCGTGGTCGACAGGGCCGGAGGGGTTCTCCAGCTGCTGCAGGCATGACGGCATACGGAAAGATGAGCGTGCAGGCATGGACTCGTTCGGTGCTCATACGGATTCGACACCCGCATGATCACCAGGGGCCATGCCTGTTCTGCATCCAGGGGACGCTTACCACAGATACTGACAAATCGTAAAATCTCGCGCACGGCAGGCAAACAGCTCAGCTCGAGACTTCTCAAAGGCCCTGCCCCAGCCGACAGGCGGCGGAACATAGCTGGTCAACGCCGGTTACTGAGGTTGAACTCGTGGAGTCGTAGGGGCTGACGGTTGGTGGCCGGTGCGGTATTACCGGGGGCATGCGGTATCCACAAGGGGGCGGGCTGA
>NZ_JBSFUB010000119.1:0-18702 GCF_053591575.1 Streptomyces altiplanensis
GGGGCCGGTTCGATGCCGATCCTGGGCGTCGTACGTCCGGACAAGTAGCGGCGGCCGAACGGACGGGGCGCGGGGGCGGCGGGGGCCGGTCTCCTTCTCGTACGCCTTGAGGACCTCGTCCGTGGGGCCGTCCATCAGCAGCTCGCCCTTCTCCAGCCACAGGACGCGGTCGCAGGTGTCCCTGATCGACTTGTTGCTGTGGCTGACCAGGAAGACCGTGCCGGCCTCCTTGCGCAGCTCACGGATGCGCTGCTCCGAGCGGATCTGGAACTTCCGGTCGCCGGTGGCGAGCGCCTCGTCGATCATGAGTACGTCGTGGTCCTTGGCGGCGGCGATGGAGAAGCGCAGACGGGCCGCCATGCCGGAGGAGTACGTGCGCATCGGCAGCGTGATGAAGTCGCCCTTCTCGTTGATGCCCGAGAAGTCGACGATCTGCTGGTAGCGCTCGCGGATCTCCTCGCGCGTCATGCCCATCGCCAGGCCGCCGAGGATGACGTTGCGCTCGCCGGTCAGGTCGTTCATCAGCGCGGCGTTCACGCCCAGGAGCGAGGGCTGGCCGTCCGTGTAGACCTTGCCCTGCTCGGTCGGCAGGAGGCCGGCGATGGCACGGAGCAGGGTCGACTTGCCCGAGCCGTTCGTACCGATCAGGCCGATCGCCTCGCCCCGGTAGGACGTGAAGGAGACCCCCTTCACGGCATGCACCTTGCGTACGCCGGGCGAGTCGCCCTTGCCGCGCTTCATGATGCGGCTCAGTGCGGCGGTGGCACTGCCACGCCCGCCCGCGCCCGCGTTGACGCGGTACACGATGTGCACGTCGTCGGCGATGACGGTGGGGACGCGCCCCTGGTTCTTGTCCTCAGCCACGGCCGTACCGCTCCTCAGCCTTCCAGAAGTACACGAAGCCGGCGCCGCCGATCAGCAGCGCCCAGCCGAGGGCGACCGCCCAGACGTGCGGGGGCAGGTTCCAGGAACCGTAGTCCTCGATCAGCGCGAAGCGGACGAGGTCCATGTAGACGGCGGCCGGATTCCACTGGAGCACGTCCGTGACCCAGGCGGGCAGGTCCTTGTCCTTCAGCATCTCCGGGATGGAGAACATCACACCGGAGGCGTACATCCACGTACGCATCACGAAGGGCATCAGCTGGGCGAGGTCGGGCGTCCTGCTGCCGAGCCGGGCCATGATCAGCGCCAGGCCGATGTTGAAGACGAACTGGAGGACCAGCGCCGGGAGGACCAGGAGCCAGGAGAGCGCGGGGAGGCTGCCGAAGGCCATCGCGATGACCACCAGCACGATCATCGAGAACATCAGCTGCTGGAGCTGCTGGAGCGCGAAGGAGATCGGCAGCGAGGCGCGCGGGAAGTGCAGCGCTCTCACCAGGCCCAGGTTGCCCGAGATGGACCGGACACCGGCCATCACCGAGCTCTGGGTGAAGGTGAAGACGAACACACCCGTGACCAGGAAGGGGACGTAGACCTCCCGGTCCATGCCCCGGTCGGCCTCCAGGATCAGGCCGAAGATGAGGAAGTACACGAGCGCGTTCAGCAGCGGAGTCGCCACCTGCCACAGCTGGCCGAGCTTGGCCTGGCTGTACTGGGCGGTCAGCTTCGCCTGCGAGAACGCGAGGATGAAGTGGCGCCGGCCCCACAGCTGCCGGACGTACTCGATCAGCCCCGGCCGGGCACCGCTCACCGACAGGCCGTACTTGGCGGCGAGCTCCGCCGGGGTAAGTCCGTCGTCGGGAGATGGCGGGGCGCTCGTCGCGACCGCACCGTCATGGGTTGTGTCACTCACAAGTTGAAACTTTCGTGTTCAAGATGCGCAGGCAGTAAGGCGCAGGATCGGGCTCAGGTCCCGCGTGCACCCGATGCTTTCAGACCCGAGCTTGTCAGATGACAGGAGGTCGGCCCAGCCGGGTCAGGCGCCAGACGGTACGCCATCTCATGGGACGGCGCGGACCCGCGGAGGTCGTCCACCCCTCCTTGAAGCCGCCGAACCATGCCTTGAGCGCGGGTACGGAGGGGCGCCGCGCCAGCGTGAGCAGCAGCCACACGCCGAGGTAGACGGGCACCAGGGGGGCCGGCAGGTTGCGGCGTGCCAGCCACACCCGGTTCCTGGCCACCATGCGGTGGTAGACGGCGTGCCGGGAAGGAGCGGTCGTCGGGTGGTACAGGACCATGTCCGAGCGGTAGTCGATCATCCAGCCGGCGTCGAGCGCCCGCCAGGCCAGATCGGTCTCCTCGTGGGCGTAGAAGAACTCGTCGGGCAGCCCGCCGACCTCGGCGAAGACCTTGGTGCGTACGGCGTTGGCGCCGCCGAGGAAGGTCGTCACGCGCGAGGAGCGCATCGGGTCGGCGGCGCGCAGCCGCGGGACGTGGCGGCGCGCGGTCTCGCCCGTTTCGGGGTCCGCGATCCGGAAGCTGATGATGCCGAGCTCCGGATCGGCGGCGAAGGCCCGGCGGCACAGCTCGGCCGTGTCGTGGTGGGCCAGCAGACCGTCGTCGTCGAGGAAGAGCAGGATGTCCACCTCGGCGCCGCCGGGGCCGAACGCCTCGATGCCGGCGTTGCGGCCCCCCGGAATGCCCAGGTTCTCGGGCAGCTCGACGGTCCGTACGCCCTCGGGGACGCCGGTGACCGGCGAGCCGTTGCCGACGACCACCACCTCGACCCGGTCGCCGTCCTGCTTGGCGACCGAGTCGAGGAGGGCGCGCAGCTCCTCCGGGCGGTTGCCCATCGTGATGATGACGGCACCCACCTTCATGCCCGTGCCCGCCGCCGTCACTTCAGCCTGCTCGAAGCGAGGATGGACACAAGGTGCAGGAAGGTCTGCACGATCGCGATCCCGGCCAGTACGGCGATCCCCAGGCGGCTGAAGAACAGGTCGCCCTGGACGAAGTCGGCGATCGCGACGACCAGGATGAACAGGCTCGCCTCGATGCCGCCGACGAGGCGGTGGAACTTCAGCGCGGCGGCCAGCCTGCGGGCCAGTGCCAGACCGGAGGAGCGCGGCACGGAGGCCTCGTCCTTCACCGCGGGCAGACCGCTGCGCTGGCGCGCCACGTCGACCAGGTCGGTCTCCGCCTTGATCAGGATCGCCCCGAGCGCGGCGAGCGTTCCGAGGAACGCCCACAGCCACTCGGGCCGCCCGGAGCCGAAGAGGTCCGCGCCGCGCAGCCCGAAGCCCACCAGCAGGGCCGCCTCGCACAGGTAGTGCCCGATGCGGTCCAGGTAGACACCGGTGATCGAGGTCTGCCCCCGCCAGCGGGCGACCTCGCCGTCGACGCAGTCGAGCAGCAGGTAGATCTGGAACAGGACCACCGCGAGGATCGCACCGGTCAGCCCGGGGATCAGCAGGGCCGCGCCGCCCAGGACGCCCACGACGACCATGAGATACGTGAGCTGGTTGGGCGTGATCCTGGTGTTCACCAGGTACGGGTCGATGTGCAGCGAGATCTCCCGCATGTACATGCGCCCGGCCCAGTGCTCACCGCTGCGCCGGTCCTTCACTCCGTCGGGGTGAACGACCGGACGGAGTTCAGCTACTGATGGTCTTGACATAGTCGGCGTAAGCGTCCCTGATCTGGTCTGCGGACAGGTCGAGGTGCTCCAGGATCGTGAAGCGTCCCGGTCGGGTCTGTGGTGCGTACGTGACGGCCTCGACGAACTCGTCCACGCTGAAGCCGATCTCGCCGGGGAGCACCGGCAGGCCGTGCCTGCGCAGTACGTCGGCGAAGAGGCCGGCTTCCTCGGTCGCCCCGCGCAGGTGCATCGCGAAGGCGGCGCCGAGGCCGACCTGCTCGCCGTGCAGCGCGGAGCGCTTGGGGTAGAGCAGGTCGAAGGCGTGGCTGATCTCGTGGCAGGCACCGGACGAGGGCCGGGTGTCTCCGCTGATCGACATGGCGATGCCGGACAGGACGAGGGCCTCGGAGAGGACCGTGAGGAACTCGTCGGTGCCGACGCCGCCGGGGTGGCGCAGTACGGACTCTCCCGCCGTGCGGGCCATCGCGGCGGCGAGGCCGTCGACCTGCTCGCCGTTGACGCGGTGGGACAGCTCCCAGTCCGCGATCGCCGAGATGTTGGAGATCACGTCACCGATGCCGGACCGGACGAAGCGCACCGGTGCGTCGCGGATCACATCGAGGTCGATGACCATGGCGATGGGGGTCGGGACACCGTAGGAGCCGCGGCCGTTGTCGTTGTCCAGGATGGACACCGGCGAGCAGATGCCGTCGTGCGAGAGGTTCGTCGCGACGGCGACCATCGGCAGGCCGACCCGCGCCGCCGCGTACTTCGCGACGTCGATGATCTTGCCGCCGCCGAGGCCGACCACGGCGTCGTACCGCTTGCCCTTGATGCCGTCGGCCAGCCGGACCGCCGAATCTATGGTCCCGTCGGCGACCGCGTACCAGTCGGCGCCCGGGAGGACCGGCGCGAGCTTGTCGCGCAGGGCCAGTCCCGAACCGCCACTGGTCGCTATCGCGAGCTTGCCGGAGGCGGAGATCCGCTGGTCGGCCAGGAGGCCGGCCAGATCGCCCATGGCACCGCAGCTGATGTCGACGACGACCGGGGACGGGATGAGACGTGTCAGTACTGGCACGCGATCTCACGGCCCTTCGCGAGGTCGTCGTGATTGTCGATCTCGACCCACGTCACTTCCCCGATGGGAGCCACGTCGACGGTGAAGCCACGGTTGACGAGCTCCTGGTAGCCGTCCTCGTAGTACAGGTCGGGGTCGCGCTCGAAGGTCGCCTTCAGCGCGTCGGCGAGCTCCTCGGCGGCCTCGGGCTCAATGAGGGTGACACCGATGTACTCACCGGTGGCCGTCGACGGGTCCATCAGCTTGGTGATCCGCTGGACGCCCTTGCCGTCCTGCGTGATGACCTTCATCTCCTCGTCGGCGAGGTTCTTCACCGTGTCGAGAGCGAGGATTATCTTCTGGCCCTTGCCGCGGGCGTCGAGCAGGGTCTTCTCGACGGAGACCGGGTGGACGGTGTCGCCGTTGGCGAGGATCACACCCTGCTTGAGGACCTCACGCGCGCACCACAGGGAGTAGGCGTTGTTCCACTCCTCGGCCTTGTCGTTGTCGACGAGCGTGATCTTGAGCCCGTACTTCGCCTCGAGGGCGTCCTTGCGCGCGTAGACGGCCTCCTTGCGGTAGCCGACGACGATCGCGACCTCGGTCAGGCCGATCTCGGCGAAGTTGCCGAGCGTCAGGTCCAGGATGGTGGTCTCGCCGTCCACGGGCACGAGGGCCTTGGGGAGGGTGTCTGTGTAGGGACGCAGACGCCGTCCGGCGCCGGCTGCCAGTACGAGGCCGATCATGCGGGTTCTCCTTCGTCATGTACTGCGGGTGCTCCGGAGGACACCCAGAAGCGGATGGACTCCACGAGCACCACGAGCGCCACGGCCACAGCGAAGGCCGTGAGCGCCAAGGTGAGGTCTGTGTGCTGCGTCGACGCCGACAGGATGGTGGTGACTGCCGCCACCACCAGCGTCCGGCCTTCGTGCCCGCCGATCGTCCGCACCAGCCACTGGGGCGGCGCGCCTGTGCCGCCGCGGATGCGGTACACCGTGTCGTAGTGATGGTAGGCGACCGCTCCGACCAGCCCGAAGGCGGCGGGGAGGGCACCGCTCGCGTCGGAGCGGGCGGCGAGGATCAGGATCGTGCCGTACTCGGCGGCCCGGAAGAAGGGAGGCACGAGCCAGTCGAGGGAGCCCTTGAGGGGGCGGCCGACCGCGAGGCCCGACGTCACGGCGTACAGCAGGGCCGCGGCCACGGGCCACGGGCCGCCGTAGGGCGCGAAGGCCGCGGTGGCGAGGACGGCCGCGCCGCCGAGCAGGGCTGTCGCCGGCGGTGCGAACTGCGGGAGGCGGCGTACGGCGTTCTTGGACACCGCGGCCACGGCCCGGGCCAGCGGTCCGCTGTCGGCGAGGTCGGCGAGGGCCTGGGCCGCCCGGTCGGTGCGCCGCGCCCTGCGGGTCAGCGAGCGCAGGACGCGCCCCGCGGTGGTGTAGAGGGCGGCGAGCGCGCAGCCGACGAGCAGGGCGTAGAAGACGATCCGCGGGGTGGTGACGGCGGTCAGGACCGCGATCATGGCCCACCGCTCGCCGATCGGCAGGACGATCATCCGCCGCGCCCAGACCGTCCAGCCGACGCTGTCGAGTTTGTCGGAGAGGGCGGCGGTGGGGCTCGTGTTGGACTCGGCGTCGTGGTTCGCCTCGTTGAAGGAGAAGTCCACGACATGGCGGCAGGTCTGGAGGACCATCGCGCCGAGCGCCAGCGCCCACACGTCGTCACCGCCCCGGGCGGCGCCGAGGGCGAGGCCCGCGTAGTAGGCGTACTCCTTGGCGCGGTCGAAGGTGGCGTCCAGCCAGGCGCCCATCGTCGAATACTGCAGCGAGTAGCGGGCCAGCTGCCCGTCGGTGCAGTCCAGGACGAAGGAGAGGAGCAGCAGCGCGCCGGCCGCGACGTAGCCGGCGCGGGTGCCGGTCGCCGCGCAGCCGGCCGCCACCAGCGCGGTGATCAGCGAGGCGGTGGTGACCTGGTTCGGGGTGAAGCCGCGGCGGGCGCACCAGCGCGCGATGTAGCGCGAGTACGGGCTGATGAAGAAGGTGGTGAAGAAACCGTCGCGGGACTTCACGGCCGTACGCAGCCGCACGGCCTCCTCGTCGACGGAGGCCACGGCGGAACGGGCCCGCGCGCGCTCGGCCTCGTCCGTGGCGACGACGGCGACCAGCGAGCCGAGCTCGGGCCGCTGCACAGCGGTGCCGCCCGCGTCGAGCGCGGCGGCGACGGCGTCGGGACCGGCCGGTGCGGTGCGTACGGCGTCGGCGAGCACGGCGCGGGCCTCGGGCTGCGCGGTGAGCGCGCCGGGGGCCGCCGCGACCGGGAAGCGCGGGTCCGTCAGTGCGAGCCGCAGCGAGTGGACGTGACCGACGAAACGCGGGTCGACGAGTGCGACCCGCTCACCGGCGGGCGTCGCGTCGAGGATCCGGGCGATCTCGGCGGTGTCGGCGGCACCGGCGGACCGTACGTCGAATCCCAGCGACCGCAGATCGCCCTCGAGCGACGATCCGGGTACCGGCGGACCGGTGAGGATGGCGGTCGACAGACGAACTCACTCCTTGGAACTGACATGGCCGGCAGGGCCGGCAGGCCTCGCGTGACATGCGTCATTCCGGCCCGGCACGGGCAGGTAGGCATGTCGGCAGAGGCTATCGGATGTACGGAAGCAGGAGTTCACGGCCCGTTCACGCGCCGATAAGACCGGTCCGGAACGCGGGCAGCCCGCCGCGATCATCTTGGTCGATCAGTGCCCCGCCCCACAAACCGCCCCCCGGGGGACCGGGGGCCCGGCCGGTCTCCGCGGGAGAAGGGAGCGGAGACCGGCCGGGCACCCCCTAGGCTGGCGGCATGACGTGGCTGATCACAGGTGGGACGGGTTACATCGGCGCGCATGTGGCGCGGACCATGGCGGCGGCGGGTGAGCGGGTGGTCGTGCTGGACGACGTCTCGTCCGGCGTCCCCCGCAGGCTGCCCCCGGAGATCGCGCTCGTACGCGGCTCCGTTCTCGACCGGGAACTGCTCGACCGCACGCTCGCCGACCACGGTGTCACCGGTGTGGTGCATCTCGCGGCGAAGAAGCAGGTCGGGGAGTCGGTCGAGAAGCCGCTGCTCTACTACCGGGAGAACGTGTACGGGCTGACGGTGCTCCTCGAGGCCGTCGCCGCGGCGGGGGTGCGGCAGTTCCTCTTCTCTTCCTCGGCCGCCGTGTACGGGGTGCCCGAGGCGGAGCTCATCTCCGAGGACACCCCCTGTGCGCCGATCAACCCGTACGGCGAGACCAAGCTGGCCGGCGAGTGGCTCGTGCGGGCGGCGGGCCGGGCGCACGGCATCTCGACCGCGTGCCTGCGCTACTTCAATGTGGCGGGTGCGGCGGAGCCGGGGCTGGCCGACACCGGAGTGTTCAACATCATCCCGATGTTCTTCGACCGGATCACGCGCGGCGAGGCCCCGCGGATCTTCGGGGACGACTATCCGACGCCCGACGGCACCTGCATCCGTGACTACATCCATGTCGCCGATCTCGCCGACGCCCACCTGTCGGTCGCGCGGGCGCTGGCCGCCCGGGACGAGGTGACGGACCTGACTTTCAACATCGGCCGCGGCGAGGGGGTCTCCGTGCGTGAGCTCGCCGACCTGGTGGCCGAGATCACCGGCTGCGCGCTCGCCCCGGTGACCGGACCGCGTCGTCCGGGCGACGCCGCGAAGGCCGTCGCCTCGTCCGAGCTGATCGCCAAGGAGCTGGGCTGGACGGCCGGGCGAGGGGTGCGCGAGATGGTCGCCTCGGCGTGGGAGGGCTGGTTGCTCCAGCACCCGGAGGCCACTCGGAGTTGATCTTGTCAACGCTCTGACCTGCGGTCATTTCCGCAGGTCAGAGCAGATGACAACGGTGTTCAGTCCCGTGTTGCGGATACCCCCCGCCCGTAGTTCACTGTCACCTCGGCCAGATCATTCGCACCACCGGGGAGGCGTCCTTCATGGGGGCTGGGCACGATCACGGGCACACGCACGGCGGGCCGCCGCCCACCGGCACGGCCGCCGCCGCGTACAAGGGGCGGCTGCGTATCGCGCTCGGCATCACCCTGACCGTCATGACGGTCGAGATCGTCGGCGGGCTGCTCGCCAATTCACTGGCGCTGATCGCGGACGCGGCCCACATGGCGACGGACGCCCTCGGGCTCGCCATGGCGCTCCTGGCGATCCACTTCGCCAACCGCCCGGCCACAGCGAAAGCCACCTACGGCTACGCCAGGGCCGAGATCCTCGCCGCGCTCGCCAACTGCCTGCTGCTGCTCGGCGTCGGCGGGTTCCTGCTCTTCGAGGCCGTCGACCGCTTCATCACCCCGGCCGAGACCCGGAGCGGTACGGCGATCGTCTTCGCCCTCGTGGGCCTCGTCGCCAACATGATCTCGCTGTCCCTGCTGATGAAGGGACAGAAGGACAGCGTCAACGTGCGGGGCGCCTTCCTGGAGGTCCTCGCGGACACCCTGGGCTCGGTCGCCGTGCTGATCTCGGCGGGCGTCATCATGGCGACCGGCTGGCAGGCCGCCGACCCCATCGCGTCCCTGGTGATCGGCCTGATGATCGTGCCGCGCACCTGGAAGCTGCTGCGGGAGACGCTGAGCGTGCTCCTGGAGACCGCCCCCAAGGGCGTGGACATGGCGGAGGTGCGGGAGCACATACTCGACCTGCCCGGCGTCGACGACGTACACGATCTGCACGCCTGGACGATCACCTCGGGGATGCCGGTGCTGTCCGCGCACGTCGTGGTCAGCCAGGACGCCCTCGACTCGGTCGGGCACGAGAAGATGCTGCACGTCCTCCAGGACTGCCTCGGCGACCACTTCGACGTCGAGCACTGCACGTTCCAGCTGGAGCCCGGCGGTCACGCGGCGCACGAAGCGAAGCTCTGTCACTGAGCGACCGGAGCTGTTAGGGTCTCCGCGAGACATTCACGTCTCGGGGACACGATGAGGGGAGCTGAGGTTGATGACCGTCACGGTCGATGCTGCTGCGAGCAGTGTCCGTTCCCTCCTCGGCTCCCGGGCTCTCGGCTGACCCCTTTTCGGCGTTTCTCGCGTTTCCCGCGTTCTTCGCACGCGTCGGCCGGAGCCCTCACATCAAAGGGTTTCCCACGTTGACCGACAACGCCGTGTTCGAAGCTTTCATGTCCCTGCACCGCGGGCTTCCCCGCCAGGGCCCCGGCTCCGACGCCACCACCCGCCACCTGTTCTCCCTCACCGGACCACTGCCGCGCCGTCCGCGCGTGCTCGACCTGGGCTGCGGCCCCGGCCGGGCCTCGCTGCTGCTGGCGGCGGAGTACGACGCCGAGGTGACGGCCGTCGATCTGTACGAGCCGTTCCTCGCCGAGCTGCGGAGCGCCGCCGAAGCGCGCGGGCTGGGCGACTCGGTCCGTACCGTCGAGGCCGACATGGGCAGGCTCTCCTTCCCCGACTTCCCCGACGGGTCGTTCGACCTCGTCTGGGCGGAGAGCTCCGCCTACAGCATCGGCTTCGACACCGCGCTGCGTGACTGGCAGCGCCTGATCGCACCCGGCGGCGCCCTCGTGGTCACCGAGTGCGAGTGGACGGTGCGGGAGCCGTCGGCCGGGGCGCGCGCGTTCTGGGACCAGCACTACGCGCTGCGCGGGCGGTCCGGGAACACGGCCGCGGCCGTCGCGGCCGGTTACGACGTCCTCGGGGTGTACGGACAGCCCGAGAGCGACTGGGACGAGTACTACGTCCCGCTCGGCGCACGCGCCGACGCGGCGGATCCCGCCGCGCCCGGCATGGACCAGGCTCTCGCCGCGACCCGCGAGGAGATCGCCGTGCGCGCGGAGTACGGCACGGAGTACGGCTACACCGGCTACGTACTGCGGCCGGTCGCCGGCCCGAGCTGACGCGCCGTCCGCTCCCGCCGCCCCCGGGCGGCGGGAGCAGACATGCGGCTGGTCCCGTGAAGTACGGACAAGCCGCTTTTGTACGGCAGACTTGTGGGCCGGGAACCGAAGCGAAGGATGGTCATGCCGAGCACACCAGTCACCGCGGCGAGCAGCTCGTCGAACGGCACAGCGGAAGAGATCCTGCTCGAGCTGGTCGACGAGGACGGCAATACCATCGGCACCGCGGAGAAGCTCTCCGCGCATCAGGCTCCCGGCCGGCTGCACCGCGCCTTCTCGGTGTTCCTCTTCGACGAGTCGGGACGGCTGCTGCTCCAGCGCCGCGCGCTCGGCAAGTACCACTCCCCCGGTGTCTGGTCCAACACCTGCTGCGGGCACCCCTACCCCGGGGAGTCGCCGTTCGCCGCGGCCGCCCGGCGTACGCACGAAGAGCTGGGGATCTCCCCGTCGCTGCTCGCCGAGGCCGGAACCGTCCGCTACAACCACCCGGACCCCGACTCCGGCCTGGTCGAGCAGGAGTACAACCACCTCTTCGTCGGAATGGTGCAGTCCGCGCTGCGGCCCGACCCGGAGGAGGTCGGCGAGACGTCCTTCGTCACTTCGGACGAGCTGGCCGAGCAGCACGCGAAGGCGCCGTTCTCGGCCTGGTTCCTGACGGTGCTGGACGCGGCCCGCCCGGCGATCAGAGAGCTGACTGGCCCGGCCGCGGGCTGGTGACGGGCGGCCCCGCCAGCGGCAGGGCGACCCAGACGACCTTCCCGCCGCTCGCGGTGTGCTCGACGTCGCACACTCCGCCGGCCTCCGCGGTGATCTCCCGCACCAGCAGCAGGCCGCGCCCGCCGGTCTGCGCGTAGTTCCGCTCCAGGGCCTTGGGCCGGTAGGGGTGGTTGTCCTCCACGGAGACCCTGATCCACTCCTTGCCGATCGCCACTTCGACGGCCAGCTCGGGAGAGAGCAGCGCCGCGTGCCGTACGACGTTGGTGACCAGCTCGGAGACGATGAGCAGGAGTCCCTGCGCCAGGTCGTCGTGGACCGGTACACCCTGCCGTTCGAGCAGATCACGGACGGCGTGCCGGGCCTGCGGTACGGAGGGGTCCGAGGCTGGGGCGGTGAAGCGCCAGACTCCTTCGTACTCTGCCGGGGCGTCCTCTCTCGTCACCACGCTCCGAGTGTTGAGAACGAGTGGGTCCGGGCCCGCCCACTGAACAGAAGTAAGCCATAATCGACGCCTTCTGACCGCTTTGCCTATGACAACGTCAGTTGTGCGACTGTTCCTGGTCTTCCGGCGGCGGCGTGACCAGATCGACCATCTGGCGGCCGCCCATACCGATCGCGATCAGGCCGAGTCCGTCGAAGAGCAGCGCGAGCGAGAAGAAGCAGCCCAGGACGTACAGGCTGCTGTGCGGCCAGTCGAAGAGGACGAGAAGGCCGAGCAGCACGCCGAAGGCACCCTGCACGAGCGTCCAGCCGAACTGCGGGCCGCGCACCACCACACTGCCGACCAGGCGGAAGACTCCGCCGGTCAGGAAGAGCAGCGCGGCGAACATCGTCAGCGCCTCCGCGGTGCCGACGGGGTTGCGGATGACGACGACTCCGGCCGCCAGGTTCAGCGCGGCGACCACCACACCGAGCCAGAAGAAGTTCGAGCCGCGCGACTGGACCGCCTGGAGCAGACCGACGAGGCCGCCGACCAGCAGCAGCCAGCCGAAGAGGATCATCGAGGTGAGGGTGGCGACGCCGGTGTAGACCAGACCGACGATTCCTCCCAGTACGAGAACCGCGCCGAGGAGGGCCAGCCAGCCGAAACCGCGACGGAGCTTCCTGCCCTCGGGTGTGCTTGCGGGACCGGCCATGAACGACTCCTCACGCGGTAGCGTCCGCTTCTCGGCCCCTTCATGATCATAGGTTCGTACGGTCCGGATAGCATCCGGCGCATGGAGCCGCAGCTTGAGCACGCCGTCGCGGACGGGGTCGCGACCGTCGTCATCAGCAACCCCGCCAAGCGCAACGCCATGACCGCCGGGATGTGGCGCGCACTGCCGGGGCTGCTGGAGCGGCTGGCCGCGGACCGGGACGTACGGGCGCTGGTACTGACCGGGGCGGGGGACACCTTCTGCGCGGGGGCGGACATCTCGTCGCTGCTGGAGCCGGGCGAGGAGCCGCAGGGGCTCGCCGTGCGGGCCGAGGAGGCGCTGGCCGCGTTCCCGAAGCCGACGCTCGCCGCCGTGCGCGGGTACTGTGTCGGCGGCGGCAGCCAGCTGGCCGCCGCCTGTGACCTGCGGTTCGCGGAGGAGGGCGCGCTCTTCGGGGTCACTCCGGCGAAGCTCGGCATCGTGTACCCGGCGTCCTCCACCCGGCGGCTGGTGTCCCTGGTGGGGCCGGCGGCCGCCAAGTACCTGCTGTTCTCGGGAGAGTTGATCGACACCGCCCGGGCGCTGCGCACGGGCTTGGCCGACGAGGTCCTGCCCGCCGGCGAGCTGGCGAAGCGGGTGGCGGAGTTCAGCCGGATCCTGGCGTCCCGGTCGCAGCTGACGCAGGCGGCGGCGAAGGAGTTCGCGACCGGACGGACGGACCGGGACGCGCACTGGGCGGAGGAGGCACGCGGCAGCGGCGACACCGCGGAGGGGGTCGCCGCCTTCCTGGAGCGCAGGGCTCCGTGCTTCACCTACGTGGTACCGGCCACCGAGTGAGCCACTCGTGTGCCGGGCACCTCATGAGTCACCCGGCGTGAGTCACTCGGCCGAGACCCCGGCCTCGCGCCAGCGGCCGACGATCGCGGCGGGTGCCTTGTCCGGCGATCCCGCGTCGTACGGGGGCTGCGGGTCGTACTCGGTCATCAGCTGAATCGTCTGCGCGACCTCGTCGCCCGCGATCCGGCCGATCAGGTGCAGGGCCATGTCGATGCCGGATGAGACCCCGGCGGCCGTGACGTACTTGCCGTCGAAGACGACCCGCTCGCCGGTGACCTCGGCGCCGTGGGCCTTCAGCTCGTCCATCGCGAGCCAGTGCGTCGTCGCGCGGCGGCCCTTGAGGAGCCCCGCCCCGCCCAGAATCAGCGAGCCGGTGCACACCGAAGTGGTCCAGGTGCTCGTGGCGTCCACCGAGCGGACCCAGTCGAGCAGCTCCTCGTCGAGCATCGCCTGCCGGGAGTCGGGGCCGCCGGGGACAAGCAGAATGTCCGGGCTCGGCACCTCTGCGAAGGTGCGGTCGGCAACGAGGGCCAGGTTCCCCCGGTCGTTGCGGACGGGGCCCGCCTCCCTGGCGACGAACACCGTCTCGGCGCCGGGCAGGTGACTGATCAGCTCGAACGGGCCGACGGCGTCGAGGCTGGTGAAGCCCTTGTAGAGAAGGATGGCGATCTGCATGGAGGCGGTCGTCCTTTCAGTGGGTGCGCACCGGTGTGTGGAACCGGCGCCGGTATTCGGCGGGCGGTGTGCCCAGCGCCTTGACGAAGGCGCGGCGCATGGCCTCCGGCGTGCCGTAGCCGGACGCGCGGGCGATCTCGTGGACGCCGTCACGGGTCCCCTCCAGGAGACGCCGGGCGTGTTCGAGGCGGACGCGTTCGACGTAGCGGCCGGGGGTCGTGCCCGTCTCCGCCTGGAAGGCGCGGGCGAAGTGGCGTGGCGAGAGGAGGGCGCGGGCGGCCAGCGCTTCGACGCAATGGTCCTCGCCGGGGTGTTCGGTGATGAACTGCTGGAGTTCGCGCAGCGGTTCGCGGCGGGCGGTCTGGGCGGCGAGCTGTGCGCTGAACTGCGCCTGGCCGCCGGGACGCCGCAGGAAGACCACGAGGTAGCGGGCGACAGTGAGGGCCACCTCGCTGCCGTGGTCCTCCTCGACCAGGGCGAGGGCGAGGTCGATGCCCGCGGTCACGCCTGCGGAGGTGGACAGGTGCCCGTCCCGTACGAAGATCGGGTCCGGGTCGACCTCCACCTCGGGGTGGTTGCGGGCGAGCAGGTCCGTGGCCGCCCAGTGCGTGGTGACGCGGTGTCCGTCGAGGAGGCCCGCCTCGGCGAGAAGGAGGGCCCCGGTGCAGACCGAGACCAGCCGCTCGGCGCGCGGGGCGTGGGTGCGCAGCCAGTCGACGAGGCGCCGGTCGGGGGTCCTGGTGGCCTGGCCGCCGGGCACGAGGAGCGTGTGCGGCGGCTCGGCGTCGGCGAGCGAGGTGTCGGGGGTCAGCAGCAGTCCACTGTGGGTACGGACAGGCGCTCCGTCGAGCGAGGCGGTTCGGACCGGATAAGCGGAGGTGTCGCCGAGGACGTGGCCGGCGCCGGTGAACACCTCCACCGGTCCGGTGACGTCCAGGCTCTGCACGCCGTCGAAGAGGACGACGAGTACGGGTCGTTTCACCATGTACTCATCCTTGGGGCCGGGACGGGTGGCCGCAATGACGAGGACCCCACCTTTCCTGCCATCCGCCTTCCGGCTTCCGTCATCCGGGTGTCCCACGCGTTCCCCACGTACTGACCAGTCGGTAGCGTACGGTCATGACCTCTCTTCCCGCGCGCGCCGGCCGCCGCTGCCACAACGCCCTCAATCCGCTGCACTCGACCGTCTACTTCTCCCCCGACTTCACGAAGGAGCTGGCGGGGGTGGGCATCGAGGACAGCAGCGCCGCCTACTTCGCGGGCCGGGGCGCCGCCCTGGGCGCGGTCGGGGCCGGTGTGATCACCGCCGCGTTCTACAACTTCAACCACGACCTCGTCGCCCGTCACGTGCCCGAGGTGTGGCGCACGGCGTCGCCCGAGACCGTGCTCGCCGCGCGGCTGCGCGCCGTGGACTCCACGCTGCGCCGGCTGCTCGGAGCGGAGGCCGTCGCCTCCGACGAGATGGCGGAGGCCGCCGGGCTCGCGCTGCGCGCCGCCGAGGCGTGCACCCGGCACGCCCGTCCGCTGTACGCCGCCCACGCCGACCTGCCCGTGCCCGAGCAGCCCCACCTCGCGTACTGGCACGCCGCGACGCTGCTGCGCGAGCACCGCGGCGACGGTCACCTGGCCGCGCTGCTCGCCGCGGGGCTCGACCCGGTGGAGGCGCTGGTCAGCCACACGGCGACCGGCAAGGGCATGTCGCCGCGCTGGGCTCTGGCGACCCGCGGCTGGAGCCGTACGGACTGGGAAGCGGCCGCGGGGCGGCTGCGGGAGCGCGGACTCCTGGACGGCGAGGGCAAGTTGACCGAGGCGGGCACGGCGCTGCGCGCCGAGCTGGAGGACACCACCGACCGGTTCGACGCGGCGCCGTACGAACACCTGGGCGCCGAGGGCACCGAGCGGCTCACCGAGCTCGGCCGCGGCTTCCTGGGAGCGGCGCTGGGAGCGGGCGCGTTCCCCGCCGATCTCACCGGCGCGTGACATCGCCCGCCGCGCGGGGCGTTTGCGGCGCGTGATGACGGACACCCGAGTGGTGTCGGACACCGAGATGTGTGTCGGACTCCGATACAGCAGGAGGTACAACGTGTTGCGTGCGATTGCAGATGGACTCCGGATGATCGGCTCGGCCATCGCGACAGTGGTGACCCTGCCCTTCCGACTGGTGGCCAAGCTCTTCGGAGGCGCGTCGAGCACCGCGTCCCGCGGCGGTGGCCGCGCGCGTCGCGCCTGACCGTCCCGCCGGGGCGCGCGCGACACGGGACCCGACGACCCTGCACAATGCAGGCTCAAGCACAGCCCGCAGGAGAAGGCGAGTCGGGAACATCGTGACGACGTCCATCGAAGGCAGGATCGCCGAGGAGCTCGGCGTAAAAGAGCGGCAGGTCCGGGCCGCCGTCGAATTGCTCGACGGCGGCTCGACCGTGCCGTTCATCGCTCGCTACCGCAAGGAAGCGACCGAGATGCTCGACGACGCGCAGCTGCGCACGCTGGAGGAGCGGCTGCGGTATCTGCGGGAGCTGGAGGAGCGGCGGACCGCGGTCCTGGAGTCCGTACGCGAGCAGGGCAAGCTGGACGCTGCCCTTGAGGCGCGGATCCGGGCCGCCGACACCAAGGCCCGGCTGGAAGACATCTACCTGCCGTTCAAGCCCAAGCGCCGGACGAAGGCGCAGATCGCGCGCGAGGCGGGGCTCGAACCGCTGGCCCGGGGGCTGCTGGCCGACCCCTCGGTGGAGCCGCTCGCGGCCGCCGCCGCGTTCGTGGACGCGGAGAAGGGCGTCGCCGACGCGCAGGCCGCCCTGGACGGTGCGCGGTCGATCCTCACCGAGAACTTCTCGGAGGACGCCGACCTGATCGGTGAGGTGCGGGAGCGCATGTGGTCGCGCGGGCGGCTGGTCGCGAAGGTGCGGGAGGGCAAGGAGGAGGCCGGCGCCAAGTTCGCCGACTACTTCGACTTCTCCGAGCCCTTCACCGCGCTGCCCTCGCACCGGGTGCTCGCCATGCTGCGGGGCGAGAAGGAAGACGTACTGGACCTGGTGCTGGAGCCCGAGGAGCCCTCGGAGGCGGCCGCGGCCGGGCCCTCCGCGTACGAGAACATGATCGCCCGGCGCTTCGGCATCTCCGACCGGGGCCGCCCCGGCGACAAATGGCTCGGCGACACCGTGCGCTGGGCGTGGCGGACCCGGATCCTGGTGCACCTGGGGATCGATCTGCGGCTGCGGCTGCGGACCGCCGCGGAGGACGAGGCGGTGCGCGTCTTCGCGGCGAACCTGCGCGACCTGCTGCTGGCGGCGCCGGCCGGGACGCGGGCGACCCTCGGGCTCGACCCCGGTTTCCGTACGGGCGTGAAGGTCGCCGTCGTGGACGCGACCGGCAAGGTCGTCGCGACCGATGTGATCTACCCGCACGTGCCCCGGAACAAGTGGGACGAGTCGCTGGCGACACTGGCGCGGCTCGCCGAGGAGCACCACGTCGAGCTCGTCGCCATCGGCAACGGCACGGCGTCCCGGGAGACCGACAAGCTCGCCGGTGAGCTGTGCGACAGGCACCCCGAGCTGAAGCTGACGAAGGTGATGGTGTCGGAGGCGGGTGCGTCGGTGTACTCGGCGTCCGCCTTCGCCTCGCAGGAGCTTCCGGACCTGGATGTGTCGCTGCGCGGCGCCGTGTCGATCGCGCGGCGGCTCCAGGATCCGCTCGCGGAGCTCGTGAAGATCGACCCGAAGTCGATCGGGGTCGGGCAGTACCAGCACGACCTGGCGGAAGTGAAGCTGTCGCGCTCGCTCGACGCGGTGGTCGAGGACTGTGTCAACGGTGTGGGCGTCGACGTCAACACCGCTTCCGCGCCGCTCCTTTCGCGGGTCTCCGGCATCAGCTCGGGGCTCGCGGAGAACATCGTGGCGCACCGGGACGCGAACGGCCCGTTCCGGTCCCGGAAGGGGCTCAAGGACGTGGCGCGGCTCGGCCCGAAGGCGTACGAGCAGTGTGCGGGCTTCCTGCGCATCCGGGGCGGCGACGATCCGCTGGACGCGTCGAGCGTGCACCCCGAGGCGTACCCGGTGGTGCGGGCGATGGTGAAGGAGACGGGCGGCGGTGTCGGGACGCTCATCGGGAACACGGCGGTGCTGCGGTCGCTGCGGCCCGCCGACTACGTGAACGACACGTTCGGTCTGCCGACCGTGTCGGACATCCTGAAGGAGCTGGAGAAGCCGGGGCGCGACCCGCGGCCCGCGTTCAGGACGGCGACCTTCAAGGAAGGCGTCGAGAAGCTCGGCGACCTGGAGCCCGGGATGGTCCTGGAGGGTGTGGTGACGAACGTCGCCGCGTTCGGCGCCTTCGTGGACGTGGGTGTCCACCAGGACGGGCTCGTGCACGTGTCGGCGCTGTCGAAGACCTTCGTCAAGGACCCGCGGGACGTGGTGAAGCCCGGCGACGTGGTGAAGGTGAAGGTGCTGGAGGTCGACATCGCGCGCAAGCGGATCGCGCTGACGCTCCGGCTCGACGACGACGCGGCGGCGCCGCGGGCCGGCGGCGGCCGGGGCGAGGGCGGCGGGCGCCGCGACCGGGAGCGCGGGGCCGGTGGCAAGCCTCCGCAGCAGCGACAGGGCCGTCCGCAGCGGGGCGGCGGCGGCAAGGCCCAGGTCCCGCCGCCGGCGAACAGCGCGATGGCGGACGCGCTGCGCCGTGCGGGGCTGACGGACCCCGGGAGCAAGGGGCGGGACTAGGACGCGGCCGGCGGTACCCGGCGTCGATGTCGACCCCCCGGTAACGGAGCGCACCGCCCTCCTTGTCCGGTTCTGCGATCTCCGTTTCGAACGTGCTGCCTCCCGTAGGAGTCTGGGCCGTGTCTCAGTCCCAGTGTGGCCGGTCGCCCTCTCAGGCC
>NZ_JBSFUB010000120.1:0-18646 GCF_053591575.1 Streptomyces altiplanensis
CCCCATCCGCGTATCTCATACACCACGGATACAGCCATCCACCCACACCCCCCAGGGACTTCGCGAGAATTCACCCCGACGAGCGCAAGTCAGTACCACCATGAGACATGGCATGAGATCGACAAGGTATTCACCATGACTGCAGGCAGAGCAGCTGACGAGAGGCCCTCCACGGGCTCGGAGCCCCGGACGCCAAGTCTTCATCAGCTACGTCTCTTCGTCGCCCTGGCCGAGGAGCTCCACTTCTCGCGAGCTGCCGCTCGCCTGTTCCTCACCCAGTCGGCACTCAGCCAGCAGATCAAGGACCTGGAAGGGCGCCTCGGCCTGAAGCTGTTCACCCGGACAGGCCGGGCCGTCACCCTCACCACGCCGGGGCAGGTACTGCTGACGGACGCGCGTGCCGCGGTCGCGGCCGTGGACCGGCTGCGTCGGAACGCTGAAACCCAGACGCGCCGGCTCTCCGGCCGGCTCGTCGTCGGCAGTATCGGCGCCGAAGCCGCCATGCCTCACACACGCGCCGTACTGCGCCTGCTGCACGACCGGCACCCCCAGATACACGTCGAGGTACGCAGCCTCAATTTCATCGACCACGTCGATGCTCTGATCCAGCAAGAGGTCGACGTCGTCTTTCTCCGCCCACCGGTACCGGCAGGCATCGAAGTACAGCACCTCGTCACAGAACCACGAGTGGCCTGCCTGCCGACGGGCGATCCCCTCGCAGACCAGGAGCAGATCACCCTGGCCCAGCTGGCTCATCACCCAGTGATCGACGTCCCGCCAGAGGCACCACGGGTCTGGTGGAAGTTCTGGGCCGTCCGATCCGCGACCCGACAACACTCCGGTGCGCTACGGGCCCATAGCATCGGACATGGAGGGACTTCTGCACCTCGTGGCACAGAACAAAGGCATGTGCTTCCTGCCGGCCGCCGCCCGTGACTTCTTCCCCCGACCCGGCGTCCGCTACGTCGACGTCACCGATCTCCCACCGTCCACCTCGGCGCTCGCGTGGCTGAGAACCAATCGCGCCGAGCCGGCCGTCGAAGCCGTCCGCGGAGCAGCCAAGTCATTCAGCACCGGTACGAACTCGCCGGAGAGCCCCGCGGATCGAACCGGTGCGGGTCCGTGAAGTACGGCTTTCAGCTCCGGGCAGGTCAGCGAGGTCCTGCGGGGCCTCTTTGCGGGCCAAGGGCGCGGCCGAGGGCGCGGGCGGCCCGTGTCAGGCGCATCCCGGCGTTACTGGCTGCCGCCGGGGAGGAAAGCAGCGTCTCGTCGGTCGCCCGCGCCGCCGGCGTCCACCGCGGCCTGATGCACTGTCACGAAGACCTTCTCCGTACGGCTGAGGCAGTCCAGACTGTCGCGTGCCCTCGATGGCGGCACGCGATGACCCGAGTTACTTCCCTGCGCGCATCAGCAGATGTCCCCGGCGGAACCGTTCCCCTTCGCACGGCTCACGCAGCATCCGGCCGACCTCGGTGAAGCCGGCCTCACCGGCCAGCCCCGCGAGGTCGTCGACCGGCCATCGGTAGGCTGTCGCCACCTTGTGGTCGAACGCCGTGGTCGGCTCACCTTCCGACTCGAAGAAGGCGAGCAGAAGAGTTCCGTCGGGCGCGAGTACCCGACGGAACTCGGCGAAGTACGGGGACACGTCCTGTGGTGGGACGTGAATGACCGAATACCAGGACACGATGCCCTGCAACTGGCCGTCGGCCAAGTCCAGGGCGTCCATGGAACCGACCTCGAACCGCAGGTCCGGGTATGCCTCGCGGGCGAGACCGATCATCACCGGCGACAGGTCGACGCCGAAGACGTCCAGTCCCAGATCCCGCAGGTGCGCAGTGACAGGTCCAGGGCCGCATCCCAGCTCGGCGACGGGCCCGGATCCGGCGGCCCGCACCGTCTCGGCGAACGCGGCGAGCACCGCGCGATCCAGCGGAAGAGTGTCGAGGTCGTCGCGGGACAATTCGGCATAGCGAACGGCGACGGCATCGTAGGCATCGGCTGTCGCACGGTGATACGAGGAAAGTTCAGTCACAAGCGAGGACACTAGAGGGTTCCTGACGCTGACGACTGGTTATCGGACAGGTCCCACTGGTGGCTGCCCGAAACGACAGTGGCGCCACATCTCCCGCACGCGACAGTGCCCCTTACAACTGCCGCTTACGGCGGCGCTGAGCTGCACGAATTGGCCCCCACTCGCCTCGCGCCACACGGCTGCCCCAGAGAAGCGACGTCCGCCGGCACGCACCCCGCCCCCTGTCCCGCCGCGGATGTCACACGCCGGCCCACTCGCGGCACAAGTACCGGCTGCCCGGGCCGAAGGCGGGCGTGGTCGTACTCACGGTGGTGGGGGTGAGGTTCGCGTACTCCTGGCACGGCTCACCGGGCAGGTTCAACAAGCGGGTCAACTGCCGGAGGTAAGCCGCCCGCCGCGGTTGCCACGAGAGCCGGAACGCAGCGCGAGAGCGCACCACAGGACCGCCGTCGTCAGCACGGCCGCAACCATCGCCCCCAGCACCAGTGCCTCCGGCCGCCAGCCCAGCGAGAGCCGGGTGCCCAGGGCGGTGAGCACGGCTGCGATCCGCCCCACGGCGTAGACCGGAGTCCTGGCTGCGACAGCCCGCAGTGCGACCGCCGCGGCCAGGCCGGTCGCAGTCCAGGCGGCCAGATACGGCCAGACCGCCCCCGGAGCGACGGACGGCAGCCCGTATTCCTCGGGCCCTATACGGAACAAGGCGCTCGCCCAACCCAGTCCCACCCCGAGGACCGTGATGCCCACCACCCACATGGCATGACGCCACAGCGGGCCAGGCCGCACATTCTCTTCGTAGTCGTCAGGGCCGGAGGAGTCGATGAGCTCAGTCACGCCCAGAAGGACGTGGTCCCACGGCCGGACGTTGCCTGGAGGAGGGTCGTACAACCGATGTCTTCACGAGGCCCGGACGGCCCATGAGGCGGCGCTGTCAGTGTCCGGCCGTAGAGTGACCGCGCAGACGACCTTCCTCATTCCGGAGACCCTGTGACCGCGTCCGCTCGCCTTGTCGCCACCTTCCCCGCCCCGCTTTCCTTCTCTCGCGCGGACGATGCTCCGTATCTGGAGTCCCGGCCCGGCGGACGGCGGCTGGTGCAGCGTGGTGACACGGACGTGGTCGTGCGGGAGACGGGCCGGACGGGCGCTGCCTCGGAAGGAGGGCCTGAGGTCCGCTTCCCCGCGCCCTGGACGCGCCGGTTCGGCGGATGCGCGGTGGCGCCGGCCGGGGACCTGGTTGTCTTCGCAGGGTTGCACGCGCTGCGAGCGGTGGACCGGACGGGAGCGGTGCGGTGGGAGCTTCAGCACCGCTGCTGGGCCGGCTGCGCGGGCCATGCCGCTTTCGACGAGTACGCGGGCGACCGGGATCATCGGTACGCGAGCAGCGGATCGGCCGGCTTCTCGGCGGACGGTTCCTTGGTGTGGGCCCATACCCGGGGCCCGCTCGCGCAGCATCCGCCCGTCCGTGACGCGCGGGCGGAGGAATGGCTGGTCATAGATGCTGCCGACGGGAAGGTGCTTGCACGCGCCGATACACGGACAGCGGCTGCCGGGTCGGTCCATGTGCCGCACCCTGATCCGCACCAGATGGGTCTGACCATCGGCGAAGGCCAGGACGGCTCCCCGCTGAGATGGGGGCGATGGGACGGCCGGACGCTGTCGGTCGACTGCTTCGGAGACGAAGACCGCGTATTGATGGCGGTGAGCCCGTCCGGCGGTCGGCTGCTGACCGTCACGCACGACCAGGACATCCTCGCCGTGCACCGGGCCACCGATGGCTCGGTGGAAGCCGAACTGAGTGCTGACGCGGTTCCCAGGCACCCCGAGGCAGAACCTGACAGCGAGGACGCCGAGGTCTTCTTCGACTACGAGGGAGGCTTCCTCAACGAGGACACTGCTGTCGTCGGCACGGCCGAAAGCGACGAGGAGTTCGGCGCCGGCCGGCACTGGCTGGTCGATCTCACCGGGATGAGTGTGGCCGGGCAGCTCACGTACCCCTTCCCGGTAACCGGACTTCCCCAGGCCCTCGGTGACGGCACCTGGTACACGGCCTCCCAGACAGAGAACGCCATTCACGTCTGGACCCTGTGACCGACAGCTTTTGGCTCTCCTGCTGATCGTGCGCGTGCAATGGTGAACACGTTCCACGTAGATGGCGCTGATGTCCCTGGACCCGACAGGCAAGGGCCGCAAGTGCGGGACCATGCGCTGGAAGGCCCCTCTGAACGCCTTCCAGATCCACTTCGAAGGCCGGCTCACCCCGGCCCCGACTGACCGGCCAACGACCAAGGTCAGCAGTTAAGTTGACACTCCCGCGACGACCAGCAGTTTCGCCGCCCGGTCTTCGGCCGGGTGATCTAAAGGATCATGCAGGTGGTGGTGGCGTGGGCGATGAGTTTGCCCTGTTCGTCGAGGACCTTTCCTTCGGCGGTGGCGGTGCGGCGGCCGGCGTGGATGACGGTGCCTTCGGCGGTGAGGACCTGGCCGTCGGTGCGGGCGGCGCGGATGTAGTTGACCTTGAGTTCGAGGGTGGTGTACCCGGTGCCGGCCGGAAGGGTGGTGTGGACGGCGCAGCCCATGGCGGAGTCGAGGAGGGTGGCGGCGATCCCGCCGTGGACGGTGCCGAGGGGGTTGGCGAAGTCGGGGCGGGTGTCGAGGGAGATGACGATGCGGCCGTGGTCGACCTCGTCGAAGCGCATGCCGAGCAGGCGGCCGATGGAGGGGATGTCGGCGGGGCGTTCGGTCTGCACCCAGCGCATCAGTTCCAGGCCGGTCATGGCGGCGAAGTCGGTGGTCGTCATGGTCGTTCTCCTTGCAGGGTGTTGGTGGTGCCGCCGCCGTGGGAGGCGGTGTGTTCGTCAGGCGGGAAGGGGCTCGATGCGGGCGGGGACGTGCTTGTGCCAGGGGGTGCCGGCGATGGGGTCGCGCCAGGTGAGGTCGGTGAGGGTGTTCAGGGCGACGCCGGTGCGTTCGGTGTCGCCGTCCTCGGTGGGCAGGTCGAGGCCGAAGCCGTTGGGCAGGGCCGCATGCCCTGGCTGCAGGCGGTCGTCGATCTCGACGACTGCCTGAGCGGATCCGCGTCTCGTGGTGATTCGGGCGAGGGCGCCGTCGGACAGCCTGAGTTGTTCGGCGTCGTGCGAGCTGACGCGCAGCGTGCCCTGTCGGTCGCGCTTGCGCCAGGCGTTGTCGCGGAAGATCGTGTTCGCGGTGAAGGCCCGGCGCTGGCCGGCGGCCAGGACGATAGGAAAGTCCTCGGTGGTGTGGACGGCCGGGGTGGTGCCCAGGCCGGCGAGGAGGGTGAGGAGTTCGGGGATGGGCAGCGGGATGCGGTGGCCGGGATGGGGCACGTAGTCCCAGGCGTCGTCGTACTCGTCCTCGGTGAACGTAATCCCGGAGCGGCCATCCAGCATGGCGTCGAACAGTGTGTCGGCGTTTTGGTGTCCGGCCCGGCGCATGGCGGCGGGGTACTCCTTGGCGATGCGCTGCGCGAGCGCCCACAGCACCGCGGCGGACCGGGCGCCTGCGGGCAGGGCAGGGCCGAGGGTCTCGTACAGCAGGTACGGAGCCATGGCGAAGGTGCTTTCGTCGACGGCTGCCAGAGCGGCGAAGGCGATCTTGTAGGCGGTGCGGCCCAGGCGCGCCGCCGTGCGCAGCACGGTCAGCCTGCTGCCGGGGACGGCGTTCAGTTCGCGGATGAGGCGGGCGTAGATCTCAGGTTCGGGCAGAGTGCCGGGCAGCGGGTCGAGTACGGGGGCGCGCAGGTGGAAGGTGTTGTGCGGGAACTCGAAGGTGAAGAACGTCGCTTCCCACTTCTCGAACTGGGAAGCGGCCGGCAGCACGTAGTCGGCCTGGCGGCCGGTCTCGGTCAGGGCGATGTCGATGACGACGACCAGGTCGAGCGCGGCAAGCGCCTGGGCGAAGGCGGCGGAGTCGGCCAGGGAGTGCGCCGGGTTGGACGACTCGATGATCATCGCCCGGAAGCGGTCGGGATGATCAGTGAGGATTTCCTCGGCGATGACGTTGCAGGGAACCAGGCCGCCGGGCATCCGCGCACCGGTGACGGGGGTGCGGCGCGGGCTGGTGTTGTAGCGGGCCAGCGGAGCGATCCACGAGTGCGGCTGCATGGCGCCGGGCTTGGCGAAGTTCCCGGTCAGCAGCCAGGTCAGCTTGTTGAAGTAGGACACCAGCGTGCTGTTGGGTCCCTGCTGCACGCCCAGGTCTTCGTACGTCGAGACGCTGGAGGCGGTGCCGATCCTGCGTGCCGTCCGGCGCAGGAGGTCCTCGTCCGCGCCGCAGGTCTGCGCGCAGCGGGCGACGTCCACCTCTTTGAGCTGCTCGATCACCGTGTCGGCGCCGGTCGTGCGAGCGGTGAGGAAGGCATGGTCGAGGAGGTCTTCCTCGACCAGGATGCCGAGGATGCCGGCCAGACACCAGGCGTCGGTGCCGGGCCTCACCTGGAGGTGGATGTCGGCGAGGCCGGCGGTCTCCGTGCGCACCGGGTCGATGACGATCATGGTGCGGGTGGGGTTCTTGGTGATGTCCTTGAGTACAGTGCGGGCGCGCGGGACGCCGTGGGACTGCCAGGGGTTCTTGCCGAGGAAGAGGGAGACTTCGGCGTTCTGGAAGTCTCCGGTGGTGTGTCCGCCGGTGAGGTGGGCGTCGACGAAGCCCTCGCCGGTCTTCTCCTGGGCGAGCGGGTTGGAGCGGTAGCGGGCGCCGAGGGCGCGCAGCAGGGCGCCGCTGTAGGCGCCGCGAGGTGGTTGCCCTGTCCGCCGCCGCCGTAGAAGAAGATCGATTCGCCGCCGTGGGTGTCGCGTACGGTCTTCAGACGGGCGACGATCTCGCGGATGGCGGTGTCCCAGTCGATCGGGGTGAAGGTGCCGTCCGCCTCCCGGCGCAGCGGCGTCGTCAGCCGGACTCCGCCGTTTTGGTAGTGGTCCAGACGCAGGGCCTTGTTGCAGGTGTAGCCGGCGGTGGCGACATGCTCCTTGTCACCGCGGATCTTGGCAAAGCGGCGGCCGTCGGTCTGAATCTGGATGCCACAGTTGTTCTCGCACAGGATGCACGCGCTCTTGTGCCAGGCGGTGTCGGCTGTCATCGGCCTTGTCTCCTCATGCGGTGGGCAGCTGGAGCAGCCCGCGCCTCAGGGGGAAGCGCCCGGGGCGCGGCTTGGTGCGATGGGTGAGGTGCTGGTCAGCCGAGCGGGTTGGTGGTGTCGCGCAGGGTGGCCAGGGCCGGTGCGTACATGCGGGTCTTGATGGTGCCGAGGGTGTCGCCGGCCTTGTTCACCTGCGCCTGGGCGATCTCGATGGCGGTGGAGCGCACGGCGTCCTCGGTGACCGCCTGGTCGACGATGCCGGTGGCCGCGGCGTCGGCGCCGCCGTAGCGGCGGGCGGTGAGCATCGCCTCGTGCGCGGTCTGCGGGGCCAGCCGGGACTGGATGAGGGCGGCCATGCCGGGAGTGAAGGGGATGTTGATGTCCGCTTCGGGCAGGCACCAGTAGCCGCGGTCGGCGCGCATGACGCGGAAGTCGTGGGCGAGGGAGAGCATCGCGCCGGCGGCGAACGTGTGCCCCTGCAGCGCGGCCACCGTGACGACCGGCAGCGACAGCATCCGCGCGAACAGCTCATGGACGGAGACGACGTAGTCCTGGTGTTGGTCGGCGTGGGCGAACAGCCAGTCCAGATCGAGCCCGTTGGAGTAGAACTTGCCGGTGGCGGCGGTGACCAGGGCGCGGGGGCCTTCCGTCTTCTCCACCTCGTCGAGCGCGGCGCCGACGGCGGTGAGCCAGTCGGGGTGGAAGCGGTTCTCACCGTCTCCGAGGTCGAGGACGAAGACGTTGTCCTGACGGTCGAGCGAGGGCATGGCGACTCCTTCGAGGTGTGCAGGTGAAGCGGCTGGGCGGCTGCGGGTTACGGCCGGGGACCGGGTTCGGCACCGGGGCGGTCGCGCAGGGCGTAGAGGAGCAGGTCGTGGATCTCGGCGGCGGCGGCCTCGATCGGGGCGGTGCTCTGTTCGGCCCGGCACATGATCACCGCGCCTTCGACCGCGGCGATGATGAAGGCACCGAGCCTGCGGCTGCGTTCCTCGCTCAGGCCGTGCCTCAGGAGGAGGGCCGCAAGGGCCTCCTGCCAGCGGGCGAAGACCGCGGCGGCAGAACGGGCGAGCTGGGGCGCATCATCATTGGTCTCCACAGCCACCGCCACGATCGGGCAGCCGGCCCGAAAGCCGCTCTCCACGAGCCGGTCACGCCACAACAGGAAGAACGCGTCGACGGCCGCCACCGGGTCATCCGCCTGCATGGCGGCGTCGATCAGCCCCGCGATGAAGTCCCCCGCCAGTGCCACCGCCTCGTCGATGAGCTGCGCTCGCCCGCCGGGGAAGTGGTGATACACCGAGCCCCGAGGAGCTCCGCTGTGGGCGAGCACCTGGTCGATGCTGGTTGCGCTCGCGCCGTACTCACGCAGCAGAGCGGCAGCACTGAGGATCATCCGGTCACGGCTGTCACTCCTGCGCGGGCTCATCCGCTCACCACCTTCCCCATGGCCGTACGGCCCACCAAGTGGGCTACCTGCAAGTAACTTATGGGATATGCCATAGAACATGCAAGAGGGGCGGCGGGCGGTCATTGAATCCGTAGCGATGGCACCGCTTGGCCGAGATGCGCGCCAGCTATGGCGGTGCCCCTGAGCGCCCTCGGCTCAACACGCTGGACTTGACAGGGAATCCGCCGGGTGGGGCACGCGGGGAGTCCTGGCCGTGACGCCGGTCCGGTCCGGCCTGGTGGTGGAGATCGCGGCCGACGTCACCCGCGATGCCGCCGGCCGGTGGCGCCACCTCGTACGTCTGCACCGCATCCGCCCCGACGCGCCCCCGGATGACATCGCCGCCTTCGGCGACTGATCCGCCCCTGCGGTCCGTCAGGGGATCAAGAACACCTCCTTACATGCCGGAAGAAGGGGTTTCCTTGAGCTCGTCGACGGCCTGGCGGAGGGTGACGGCCTCGGTGTGGAGGACGGTACCGGGCTTGATGAGGCCGGAGTCGCCGCCGTTGGGGCGGACCTGGATGGTGCGCTCGCCGAGGTAGGTGTAGGTCTTGGCGTCGAAGATCCATTCCGTGCGCGCGCCGGAGGTCTCATCCAGGCGGGCGACGGCAATCCCGTGGCGGCCGACGGCGTCGACGGCGTCCTTGACCTGGACGACGCCGGGGATTTTGGCGGCTGCCTCGTACAGGGCGGTGTTCAGGTCGGCGGGTGGCAGGGACTCGTTCAGCAGGTCACCGATGGTGGTGAAGGCTTGCTGGTCGGGGCTGTTGCCCTTGCCCTTGGTCTCCTTGTAGATCTTCGCCAGGAGAGTGTCGGGGTCGGTCGGCAGGGTGGTGAGGTAGTCGTAGGTGGGCGCGTTGAGGTAGGCCGGTTCGCTCTTGCCCTTCTCGTTGGTCCGGTCGAGCTTTTCGCCGCCGGGCGGGGAGACGGCCGGGTCGATCAGCCAGCCCTCGGTGCCGTCGGTGGAGTTCCACACCTGGCGGCGGTGGATCCCGTCACTGGCCAGGGTGGTCTTGTCGTGGACCGTCTTCTCGTAGGTGGTGCCGACCTTGCTCTCGATGTACACGTACTGGCCCGCGCCGACCTTCACCTCTGGGCTCTTGGCCGAGGCGAGGGAGATCTGCTCCAGGAGTTGCGGGACGCCCGCGCCGGTGCCCGTGCCGACCGCAGCGGTGAGCGCCGGCCCGGCGACCGCTTCCCTGCCCGCGTCGCCGTTTCCGATGACGGTGAGGACGCCCGCGGCCGCAACGGCCAGCGAGCACGCGGCGACGGGCAGGACGATCAGAGGGCGCAAGAACTTGCGGCGCACCGGCGTCGCGGCCGGGGGAGCGGACGCGGCGGAGGCTGCGGCTTGGGTGTCCTGCTGGATGAAGGTCATGAGTTCTTCCTTGTGAAAGGCATGACGGCCTGCGGGGAAGTCTGCTTCCTCGAGGGAGAGCAGGTGCTCGCTCTCGTGCCATTCATCAGGCGTGAGGCGGGAGTGACTCGAACGGGACTGACGCATGTTCACCGGTTTCCTTCCTGTGCGGGCCGGGCCGCGATCGTGCGGTCCTCTCTTATCTGCCGGTTCACCGGCCGGGGTTCCCGAAATGTGCCGGGGAGTTGTGCCTCGGCGAGTTTCCGCAGCTTCTTGTGGGCCCGGGAGAGCCGGGAACGTACCGTGCCCACCGGGATCTTGAGGACCTGCGCGGCCGCGGCGTAGTCCATGCCCTGCCACAGGCACAGGCTCAGCACTTCTCGTTCGGTACGCCGCAGTCCTGCGAGCGCGCTCGCGGTGGCGGCCGCCTTGTAACGCCGGTTGCCGCGCGACTGGGCGCGCACGAGGTTGGTCGCGATACCCAGCAACCACGGGCGTACGCTCCCGCCTTCCGCCTCGAGGCGCTGGCGGCCGCGCCAGGCTTCCATGAAAGTCGCCGAGACGATGTCCTCGGCGGCCGACCAGTCGGCGGTCAGCCGGTAGGTGTGGTTGTAGATGGTCTTCGCGTAGTGATCGAAGAGTTCCGCGAAGGCCTGCGGATCCCCCGCTCGGATACGCGCGCGCATGGTTGTTGTCACCTCAGTCAGCTGTCTGTTCGTGGGGCGGGGTTCCCGAGACGTACGTCACACTCCGCGCCGGAACGGGGCTCGGTGCCGCGGGACGGACCGTCTGCCGGACGGTTCTTTCAGGTCGGCCGGCCGATGGGCCGGCCGTGCCGCTGCGCGCTGCCCACGCGGCGAAGCCCCCACGGCCCGCACGGTGTTCGACGCGGGGGAGGGGGCACGCCCTGCCAGTGCCGACGGCCGGCCCGGAGGGGGCTGAGCTCAGTGCCGCCGCGTTCTCGGGCGCTGCCCGCCTACGGCACCAGGACGACCTTGCCGACCACGGTGCCGGATTCCGCCAACCGTACCGCTTCGCCGACCTCGGAGAGCGGGATGCGTGCGGCGACCTGAGGGGCGAGCTCGCCGTCGGCGAGCAGCGCGAAGACCTGGCCCAGGTCGGCGTGCAGCCTGGCGCGGAAGGAGTCGAGCCCGCGTCGGCCGGCCCAGATGTTGTAGAAGTGGGCGCTTCTGCCGCCCGGCAGCGCGTTCCAGAGCATCAGGCGGGCGAACAGCTTGAGGACCGGGACCTTCGACGAGCCCTGGACGTCGCGGGTCGAGGCGGTGCCGTAGGAGACGAGTGTGCCCTGGGCGGCGAGCAGGCGGTAGGAGGCGACGATGCCCTCGCCGCCCACGTGGTCGAACACCGCGTCGTAGCCCTGTGGAGCGTGTGCGCGCAGTTGGCCGTCCATGTCGGGGGCCCGGTAGTCGACGGGGGTGGCGCCCAGCGCCCGGACGGCGTCGTGGTGCTTGGCCGAGGCGGTGCCGACGACCCGGGCGCCGGCGATGCGGGCGAGTTGTACGAGGGTGGAGCCGACGCCGCCGTTCGCGCCGTGTACGAGGACGGTCTGTCCGGAGCGGATCTTCGCGAGGCGGTGGAGCATCTGCCAGGCGGTGATGCCGTTGACCACGAAGGTCTCCGCGTCGGCGGAGTCGACCGACTCGGGTACCTCGGTCAGGTCGCCCGCGTCGACGGTGACGTGGCCGGCCCAGGCCCCGGTCTTGGTCAGGACCGCGAAGCGCCGCCCCAGCAGGCCGTCCGGTACGCCCTCTCCCACGTCGACGGCGCGTCCGACGAGGTCGTAGCCGGGGACGAAGGGGAAGGGCGGCTGGTCGTAGTACTTGCCGCGGCGCATCTGCTGCTCGGCGAAGGAGATGCCGGCGGCTTCCATCGCCAGCACCACCTGCCCGGGACCGGCCGGGCGGGCGGGCCGGGTGCGGACCTGGATGCCGTCCGGGTCGACGATGCCGGGCAGCACCGCTTCGGTGACGGTGGTGGTACCGGCGGTGACGGTGGTGGTACCGGCGGGGACGCGGGTGTGGGAGTCGTACATGGGAATGCTCCTTGTCACGTGCGTGTCGGTGTGTGCTTGGCGGGCCGGGGCCCGTCAGAGGGCGGTGTCGGGGATCCACGAGCCGTGGATCATCGCGGGCACCCGCCGGGGGAGATGGATCGTGGCGACCGGGGGCACGGTGAGGTCGGAGGCGTCGAGGACGAGCATCCTGGACGCGTCGGCGTTGAGGTCGCTCACGACGGTCAGGAGGTATCCCTCGTCCTCGCCGGTGGTGCCCTCCGCCTGGACGAAGACCGCCTCGCTGGGCAGTTGGCCGGTGCCGAAGGGCAGCAACTGGCGGGCTCCGGTGGAGCGGTCGTACTTCACCAGGGTGTGGTTGCCGATCCCGAGGTCGTCGGGGAACGACAGCGCGTACTGGAAGCGGTGCTCGCTCCCGGCGAAGTGGTCGTTGATCGTGGGGAACTCCACCGTGAGGTCGTCGGTCTGCTCTTCCTTGACGGTCCCGGTGGCCAGGTCGACGGTCCAGCGGCGGCTGCGGGAGCCGGAGTTCGGCTCGGCGCCCCGGTCCGCGGCGCCGACCCACCAGTTCCAGGAGCGCTGCCAGCCCTCGCGGCCCACCGTGGGTCCCTCGACGACGATGTGCCCGGGGGCGTCCTCGTAGGCGTTGGCGAAGTGCATGCCGTAGCCCTGGCCGATCTCGAACCAGCGGATCTGCCGGGCGCCGCCCGCTCCCCGCGGCATGACACCGATCCGTGAGGCCTGCGCCTCGCTCCAGCCGTACGGGATTCCGGAGTGTCCGGCGGGGTCGAAGGTGACCGAGCCCTCCAGGAAGACCACGTAGTGCTCGGTGATCGCGAAGTCGTGCTTCAGCGCGGCGCTCGCACCGGGCACCTCCTGGCTGTCCAGCACCTGGCCGTCGGCGGAGGCGACGTGGTGGATCAGGTACGGGGGGAACGGGGAGGAGGCGAAGAAGTGCAGCTCGCCGCTGACCGGGTCCTCCTTGGGATGGGCGGTCATGGCGGAGGTGAGCCTGCCGCCGAAGTCATAGGCGCCCACCGTCTCCAGATCGGCCGTCAGTTCGAAGGGCAGCGCCGCCTCCGACAGGGCCAGGAGCCGCCCGCCGTGCTCGATGACGTGCGTGCCGGCCGTGCTGGCCGTCAGATCGGGCCCCCGCTCGGTCATGTAGGGGGCGCCGCCCAGGGCGGGAGTGTGGACCCAGCGGTTGCGGTACCACTCGGCGCGGCCGTCCCGCAGCCGGATGCCGTGCACCATGCCGCTGCCCTTGAACCAGTGGGCGGGGGTGATACCGGGCTTGGGGTTGTGGCTGTTGCGGACCAAACGGCCGGTCAGCTCGGGTGGCAGGGTGCCTTCCACGGTCAGTCCGGTCGCGGTGATCTCGTCGGTGACGGGGGCGTAGTGACCGGTCAGGTAGGGCTTGCTGGCCATGATGAGCCTCGGTTTCGAAAGGAAGGATCCGACGGAGAGAAAGGAGTGTGTGTGGTTGAACACTCACTATGCAGTGCGAAAAATGGGCGGCCGCTGGTCCGCAGACGTGCGACCGCCGGTCGAAGGGCGGGTCAGTAGTGCGTGATCCCGGCCGTCAGGGTGCGGGTCCAGGGTGCGGAGATCGCCTCGGCGTCGATGGAGACCAGCAGGTGGCAGAGCATGCCGGTGGCGAAGAACTGCTGCACCTGCTCCTCGCTGCCTCCCGAGGCACTGCGGACGTACTCGACGCTGCGCGCGTACCCCGCCCGTACCGCCTCCCTGATCGCCGGCTCGGAGACGGCGGCGGCCTGGGCGTGCAACTGGACCAGCATGAGGTCGTTGTCGCTGATCAGGTGGGCGTAGGCATCGCCCATCGAGGTGAGGACCGCTTCGGGCGAGCTGCTCTCGGCCTTCGCCGCGCCACCTTCGAGGGCGGCGCGGACCCGGATGAAACAGTGCTCGACGACCGCGGCGAACAGGGCTTCCTTGTTCGGGAAGAGGCGGTAGACGTAGGCCTGCGAGATCCCGGCGGCCTTGGCCACCTCCGTGGTGGTGGTCCCGAAGTACCCCCGGGCCGCGAACGCTCCGATGGCCGTGCGCAGCACCGTCTCCCGGCGTTCTTCGGCTGTGGACAGTTGGCGGCGTTCCGTCTTCATGTGAGTACTCAACCACTCACTCTTTTTCGTGTCAAGCGCAGACCCGGCGATGGCGCACCGGCCCGACTGCGCGGGTGCGGAGGCGGTGCGGCAGTGGCCGCGGCGCTCGCGCAACGGGCAATGCGGGGATCTCCTTTGGCGGCAGGTCCGAGTCCGGATCCGGCGGCACCGAAGCTCGATCGGATGCGTATGGCCTTCGCGGTCGTTCGCCCTGCTGGGCGACGTGGCGTGCATGGTGGCCGCGCTGTCCGGCCGGTTCGCCGGGTCGGGCGCCGCGACTCCCGCCGCCCCCGTGGCCCGCCTGCGACCTCACCACCCCTGGTGTCTGCGGCGGCTCTCCGTCCTCAGGTTGCGGCGATGGCGACTCGGGCCGGCCGTGGACGTGCCGGCAGTGGGCGGTTGACTCCGAACGAATAGGAGTGGTTGACTACTCACATGTCGAGAGAGGTGGTCGGTCGACCATCCCCCCTGTGGGGACTCGGGCTTTCTCGGTGTCTATTTCGTGCGAGATTCCCTCGTGCGTATGTCGACTGGGCAGTGAGTGAGTAACCACTCTATTGCTCGTTCGTGTCGGCGTCATCTCTCACTTTCTTGGAGGAACCATCATGTCTGCCTTCGCCACCGCACTCCTTGCCGCACTGCCCCCTGGTCTTCGGAAGCGGAGTCCCCGCGCCGGTCGGTATCGACGAGAAGGCCCCGGTGATCTCCCGGGACGACATCGTCATCCACGTGCCGCTGGACCGCGTGTGGCGCATCCAGACGGACGTCGAGGACTGGCCCGCCTGGCAGCCGGGTGTCAGTGTCCCTGGTGAAGCGGCCCGGCAGCGGCAGTGAGCCCTTGCCGAGCAGCACCGGGCGGCCGACGACCTGCCGGCGGCCAGACAGGCCGGCCGCACACGGCCCGACCATCCACCGGGCCTGCCGACGGCGCCCGCCGGGGTCGGGCCGGCCCTGCCACCGACCCCCGCCACCGACCCCCGCCGCCGATCCCCGCCACCGGGCTCAGCGCTGTCTCCTCTCCGCCCTGCCGCCCACTGGCCGGGCGCGCCGTCGGCCGCCAGCATCGCGTCGGTGCTCGCGGCCAGGTACTCCTCCAGGCCCGTCCTGTAGTCACGGCCGAACAGCCGGTACGCGTGGTGACCGACATGGACCGGTTCCTCGTCCTTGGCCATGCCGTAGTGGCTCATGTGGCTGTCCCAGTAGTCGTCGTCCCGGTACACCGCGAAGTGGTGGGTGAGGCCGCCGGTGTCCCGCCACACCTCTCCCAGCGCACGCCAGTGCATCAAGGTCATGGGCGCCGACGGGCGGTGGTAGAGCGGCGGGTGGACCATGAACCGGGTCACCGCCATCCGCTCCCCGGGCCGCACGGGCCGGAGCCGGCGGGCGCGCCGCCAGGCAGCGGCGATCACCGGGTCGAACGCGGACGGGGCCTCCTCCTCGTCGGGCGCCAGCCAGAACGTCGCGGTGAAGGCCACGGGCCGGCCGGTCCGGGTGGACCGGTGCACGCGGAAGGCGCAGGGATGCAGCTCCAGCCACCGGCGGGCGATCTCCGCGGACTCCGCGCCCTCCGCCTGCTCGGTCAGCTCCAGTACGGCGGCCTGGTCCGCGGGCGCGTACGGCAGTTCCTGGACGCGTCCGGGCGCCTGCCACTCGTGGACTTCGGGCATGTGCCCGTCGGTGCGGTACATGTACATCAGGGCCGCGACGGACGGCATGAGCTGGTGGGCGGGCCCCTTGCGGAGCCGGTCCAGGAGGTGGTCGTGCATGCGCAGGTGCATCGCGACGAAACCCTCGGGGTCCCGCCAGCGCAGGTCGGCTTCCAGGGCCTCGCGGACCACATCGTGCGGGAAGACCCCGGTGGCGGCCGTCTCGATGTACGGCTGGGCGCGCAGCCACGCGAACAGCTCCGGAGCCCTCTCGCCGAACATCGCCCGCAGCAGCTCCTCCGAGGTGACGTACGCGTGCGCGCAGACCTCCAGGGCCTGCCGGTGCAGCGGGGAGGGCGGGTGGTCCGCCAGGCGTGTCAGCAGCGTGCCGATCACGTCCTGGTCCGGCGCCCAGCCGGGACCGGGCCCGGAGCCCGGCCGGCGGTCCCCGCCGTCTTCCGCCTCCTCGCGGGCGACGGCGGCGGCGAGGGAGAGCGCGAGCGGATGACCACCGGTGAAGGCCAGCACATCACCGTGTGCCCGCGCCGGAACGCCCTGCCCGGAGAGGAACTTCACGGAGTCGTCCGCGGAGAGCGCCTTCAGGGGCACGACCCTGAGGTGGTCGGACCAGCCGGTGTCCGAGGTCCAGCGGGAATCGGGGCGCGTACGGCCGGCGAGCACGGCGACGGCACCGAGCGGCAGTTCGGGCAGGAAACGCTCCCAGAGCCAGCCTTCGAGGCCCTGGCACATCTCGAAGGTGTCGATGAGCAGCACCGCGCCCGGCAGGTCCAGCACATCGGCGGCCGCCCGCTCGAAACTCTCGGGCGTCGGGTCGGTGGTCCGGGCGTCCACCTCGACCACCGTCCGTACGGCCGCCGCCGCCTCACGGGCGAACCGGCGCAGCAGCGTCGACTTCCCGATCCCGCCCGGCCCGTGCAGGAACAGCACCGGTGCCACGTCCGGCTCTCCTCGGAGCATGGCGCGAAAAAGCGCCGTTTCCGCCTCCCGCCCCACGAACGCCCGGTCCCGTGATGCGACGAGCCGGCTGCGCAGCCTGCCGGTGAAGTCCTGGCCCTTGTGTGTCATGTCCCCTCCCCGTGGAACCGGACGCCGCCACAGCCTCCGGTTCAAGATCAAACAAGATAAGGGCCGTGACACGATCGAGGGACCGGAGGGATCGGCGGGCATAAGCCCAGATCAGCGCCTTCTCCTCCTGTCGTTGGCAGCGCTCCTTCAGCTGCTGGTGGTGCACGGAGCGCCTCTCCGCCGCGTACCCAGGGCGGCGAGGGGTACCAGGAAGGCGAGCTCGCGCCGCGGATTTCGGCGGCGCGGGTGCAGGGGCCATGGCAGGCGGGACGAACCGGCTGCGCCGGAGCATGCCGCCAGGACGCCGAGTGAGCGGTTCATACAGCCGGACCGTCAAGCCAGTGGGAAGCGGCGCGCACTGCCGACTGGCACGCCGCCGGGACGCGGCCGCCGCCCGTTGAGCCCCACCCTCGGTACACCGGGCCTCCGGGTGCCGGACCGGCGCCATGACGAGATCGAAGGATCCAGGATCTCCAGGACCTTGTGAAGGGAGGCGGCGCTCGAAATGCCGGTACCCGAAAATGGTGCTCCTCATCGGTCGATCCAGGAAAGCGCACGCCACGGCAGGCTCACCGCGCGTCCGCATGCTGTTGAAGCGAAGCCGCAGCAGCCGGGCACGTACCGTACAGACGGGCAGGCCTTGCTGCGCGTGCCCCCGGCCCCGCCGCCGTATCGGCTGGCTCTCGTGCTCCACGGGGCCGGAGGATCAGCCGAGCAGGCCCTGGAATGGCTGCGTCCGCAGACGGGAGCCGACGACCTCCTGCTCCTCGCGCCTCAGGCCTCCGGCTCCACCTGGGACCTGATCGCCGGCGGGTACGGCCCGGACGTGGTCCGGATCGACACCGCGCTGGCCGGTGTGTTCCGGAGGTTTCCGGTCGGAGCGGCGGACGTGGCGATCGCCGGCTTCTCCGACGGCGCCTCCTACGCCCTTTCCGTGGGACTGGCCAACGGCGATCTCTTCGGCGCGGTGCTCGCCTTCTCTCCCGGGTTCATGGCGCCCATGCTCCGTCATGGCCGGCCCCGCATCTTCGTCTCCCACGGCACGGAGGACCGGGTGCTGCCGATCGACCGGTGCGGCCGTGAAGTCGTCCGTACGCTCCGCGACGACGACTGTCCGGTCACCTACCGCGAGTTCGCCGGTGGCCATGACGTGCCCGCTGCCGTAGCGGCAGAAGCCTTGCGATGGTGGAGCACCCCATGAGGCAGTGGCCACACCCCCGCGTGGTCCCCAGGGACACAGAGTCCGGAAGACGGCGTCCAGGCCCCGGTGCCACGGCCACGGCCGCGAGGAATCCCCCTTCCTCCGCAGGCTGTTGAGGCATGACACGCCGACCCGGAGGTCTGGAGGTTTTCCCTCCCCGCCACCCGAGGACAGCCACAGCATGGTGCCGGCCCGGTGGCTGCGCGGAGATCCCCGGGCGAATGAGGCTTATGGCCGCCTCCGGCGGGCACGCGGACTGGTACCCGAAGGTCGGGTCAGTGAACGGAAGGAGTTGCCGTGTCGTTCCTCTGGGCCATCATTGCGGGGCTCATCATCGGCCTGCTGGCGAAACTGGTCGTTCCCGGACGTCAGCCCATCCCCCTGTGGCTGACGGTCCTCCTCGGCGTCGTCGGCGCCGTCGGTGGCAACGCGCTCGCCACCGCCTTCGGTGTGCGCGACACCGGCGGTATCGACTGGATCCGCCACATCTTCCAGATCGGTATCGCAGCGGTCCTCATCGCCTTCGTCACCCCCCTGTGGGCCCGACGACACGCCTGACCCTTTCAGCTACACCGCCCGCGACCTGCACGCGCGCCTCTTCCGCATGGGCCTGGACGTGCCCGTGGAGAA
>NZ_JBSFUB010000121.1:0-18557 GCF_053591575.1 Streptomyces altiplanensis
ACCCGTCTTCCGGGGCGCCGGGCCGTTTCCCGTCCACGCCCTCCGCCGTCTCCTCGTCCGGGCGGGCGCGTTGCGGCTCGTCACCAAGCCGCGCGACGCGATCGTGCCTACTTCAGCTTCGTGCCGGTGGAGCGCAGGTTCGCGCACGCCTCGGTGACGCGCTTGGCCATCGACGCCTCGGCCAGCTTGCCCCAGGTGCGCGGGTCGTACGTCTTCTTCGAGCCGACCTCGCCGTCGACCTTCAGGACGCCGTCGTAGTTGCGGAACATGTGGTCCGCGATCGGGCGGGTGAAGGCGTACTGGGTGTCGGTGTCGAGGTTCATCTTCACGACGCCGTTCTCCAGCGCGGTGGCGATCTCCTCGGCCGTGGAGCCGGAGCCGCCGTGGAAGACGAAGTCGAACGGGGACGTCTTGCCGTACTTCTCGCCCACGCCCTCCTGAAGGTCCTTCAGCAGCTCGGGGCGGAGCACGACGTTGCCCGGCTTGTAGACGCCGTGCACGTTGCCGAACGAGGCGGCCAGCAGGTAGCGGCCCTTCTCGCCCAGGCCCAGCGCCTCGGCGGTGCGCAGCGCGTCGTCGACGGTCGTGTAGAGCTCGTCGTTGATCTCGTGGGTGACGCCGTCCTCCTCGCCGCCGGTCGGGGTGATCTCGACCTCAAGGATGATCTTCGCGGCGGCGGCCTTCGCGAGCAGCTCCTGGCCGATGGCCAGGTTGTCGGCGAGGGTCTCGGCGGAGCCGTCCCACATGTGCGACTGGAAGAGCGGGTTCAGACCCTTGGCGACGCGCTCGGCCGACACGTCGATCAGCGGACGCACGTACGTGTCCAGCTTGTCCTTGGGGCAGTGGTCCGTGTGCAGCGCGATCGTCACCGGGTACTTCTCGGCGACGATGTGCGCGAACTCGGCCAGCGCGACGGCGCCGGTCACCATGTCCTTGGAGTACTGGCCGCCCAGGAACTCGGCGCCGCCGGTGGAGATCTGGATGATGCCGTCGCTCTCGGCCTCCGCGAATCCGCGCAGTGCCGCGTGCAAGGTCTGGGTCGAGGTCACGTTGATGGCCGGGTAGGCGAACTTGCCTGCCTTCGCCCGGTCGAGCATCTCGTTGTAGACCTCGGGGGTTGCGATGGGCATCTGTCCGCTCCTTATGACGTGCGGGTGTGTGGTGCTGGGCCCTGACCTGGGGGCGACGTCATCGTCGCCCCTATCTTTCCAGACTCTCGCCGCGGCTCCACCCTGCGCACGGTCCGGTACATGCGCGAAGGGCGGACCGTTTCACATGAAACAATCCGCCCTCGAACGAATGCGCAGGTCAGGATGGCCGCGGGTCGCGGTTACGCGAGCCCGAGCTCCTCCAGCGAGTAGGCGTTGATGTACGGAAGGCCCGCCTCCGCGATCTTCGGGGCCGCGCCCCGCTCCACGATCACCGCGACACCGACGACCTCGCCGCCCGCCTCGCGGACCGCCTCGACGGCGGTCAGCGGCGAGCCGCCGGTGGTCGAGACGTCCTCGACGACCAGGCAGCGGCGGCCCTTGACGTCCGTGCCCTCGATGCGGCGCTGCATGCCGTGCGCCTTGCCCGCCTTGCGGACGACGAAGGCGTCGAGCCGCTGCCCGCGCGCGTGCGACGCGTGCAGCATGGAGGTGGCCACCGGGTCGGCGCCCAGCGTCAGACCGCCCACGCAGTCGTAGTCCAGCTCGGCGGTGGCGTCGAGCATCACCTGGCCGACCATCGGCGCGGCCTCGCCGTCCAGCGTGATCCGGCGCAGGTCGATGTACCAGTCGGCTTCGATCCCCGAAGACAGGGTCACCTTGCCGTGCACCACGGCCTTGTCCTTGATCTGCTGGAGCAGCTCACCACGTACGTCAGTCATGCCCATGAGCTTAAAGCCGTCGTCGCCGCCGCCGTGTCACAGCCGCCGCCAGGTCCAGGTGGTCTCGGTCTCCAGCGGCTCGATGGGGGTCACGTACCGCGGCATCGTGTTGAGCCCGTTCGGCGGCCCGGTCTGCGGCTCCACGCACACCGCTTCGGCCTGCTCGTCGTACACGACGACCCACTCGGCGCGGCTGGTCACCCTCAGCTCCAGCTGCCCCGGCCAGGTGAGCGTGACGTCCACGCCGTCCGGCATCCCGAAGCAGTCGTCCCACGGGCCGGGCCGGGGCTCGGTCCGCCGCCCGGTGGGGAGGTGGTCGTCGCCGCGCTCCTCCTGCCAGGCGGGGGTGAAGTCGATCCGCACGTCCTCCCCGCCGAGGTTGCGGAGGAACCAGGGGTGCCAGCCGGCCTGCGCCGGGAAGGAGTCGCTGTACGTCTCGATCCCCATCGTCAGGGTGAGGGAGTCCCCGGTCAGTCCGAAGGCCTGGGTGACCCGGCCCTGGTACGGCCACGGGTCGGCCAGGTCGTACGTGAACGCGGCCTCGCTCTTCTCGGCGCGGGCCGTGTGCCAGGCGGTGTCCCGGCCCGTGCCGTGGATCGCGTGGGGCGGGGAGTTGAGGGGCATCCGGTGCAGGGTCGCGCCGCTGAGGAACCTTCCGTGGTCGATGCGCCCGCACCACGGCACCATCGGGAAGCAGCCGTACCGCTCCCCCTGCCGCAGCAGTTCGGTCCCGCCGATGCGCAGGCCGGTGATGCGGCAGCCGTTGTCCTGGGCGATGGTCAGCTCGGCGTCGCCCGCCGCCAGTCGCGTCTCTTGGGTGCTCACGTTCCCGACCCTAAGGTCTGCCGCCCGGCGGGGCGTGCGCGACGGCGCTGCCGACCCGCGTTCCACCGCCGCCGGGGCTCAGCGCCTGCGCCGCAGCACCCGTCCCACCACGACCGCCGAGGCCAGCACGAGTGCGGCGGCGGGGGCGACCCAGCGCAGGGTGTCGGTCGTCGAGGTCGACTGCGGGGCGGGGACCGGGGCGTACCGCCCGCGCGGCGGCGCGTGGTCGACCTCCTCCGCGCTGCGGCCGATCATGGTGCGCCGCGCATGGGCCGCCTCGGCCGGCGGCTCCGCCGGCGAGGGGACCCCGGGCACGTCCTCCAGGCCGGGTACGTCGGCCGGCGGATCCAGCGACGGCGGCGGCACCTCGGTGTCGAAGACCGACGGCCGCGGCTCGCCGCTCCCGTCGGCGTCGGCCTCGGCGTCGGCGGGGCCGGTCGCGGCGTCGCCCGCCGTGCGCGCGTCCGCCCGCGTGCCGTCGGCCGGGGTTTCCGCCAGGCGGGTGGTGAAGCGGTCCAGCAGGCGGTGGGACGCGGACAGCGTCGCCGGCGCGTCGAGCTCCGCGATGCGGCCCTCGCCGCTCGCCGTGCCCGTGTACGTCACCGTCGTACCGCCGTCGGCCTCCTTCAGCCGTGCCGTCAGCACCAGCTTGACCGACCCCGTGCCACGGACCTCCGTGCCCTCGCCCTCGACGGCGAAGGTGCCGTCCGGGCGGCCGGTGACGCGCAGGGTTCCCCGGTACGTGATCGTGTGGCCGCCGATGCGGACCCTCAGCCGTCCGGTGAGCGGACCGGACGCCTCGTCGGCGTCCTGCTGGAGGCCGGGCACGCAGCGCGCGACCCGGGCGGGGTCCCCCAGCGCGTGTCGCAGGGCCTCTGCCGGAACCGGAACGAACACCTCATGCTCCATGGGACCCGAGCCTACTCACGCATGCCCGCCCCGCACCCGCCCCTGCGAGGAATCCGCACAAGTGATCCGGCGGGTGCCACGGGCGGTCAGTGCGCGTACCGCGGGTGCACCAGGGTCGACGCCACCACTCCCGGCACCCGCGCCTCCTGTGCCGACCGCTCCCCGGCCCGGAGCACCGCCGGCGTCAGCGACCGCAGCCGGGGGGCGTCGGCCGCGAGTCCGAGGCCGGGGCGCGCGCCCCGCGCGGCGAGCACGAAGCCCCAGTCGTGCGGGGCCACCGCCGTGCCCGGGTCGCGGTCGGGGCCCCCGACGAAGCCGGAGAGGCGGCCGGTCGTACGGTACGGACGCGTCCGCAGCCCCGCGGCCCGCAGCGTCGCGTCGACCGTCCAGTAGACCCGCGGCCGGGTCGCCAGCGGCCCCGCGTGGACGGCCATCCGCCCGCCGCTCGCCAGGACGCGTGACGCCAGCCCGAAGAACTCCTGGGAGTACAGCTTCGTGCTCGGTGTGATGCCGGGGTCGGGCAGGTCCGAGATGACCACGTCGTACGGCCGCCGGCCCTGCCCCTCGTCCCGCAGCCAGGTGAACGCGTCGGCGGTCTCGACCCGCAGCCGCGGGTCCCGGTGGGCTCCTCCGTTCAGCGCCGACAGGGCGGGGTCGTCACGGGCCAGTCCGACGAGGTCCGGGTCCAGCTCCACCACCGTGAGCGACTCCACGTCCGGGTAGCGCAGCACCTCCCGCGCCGCCAGCCCGTCACCGCCGCCCAGGATCACCACGCGCGCGTGGCGTCCGCGCATCGCGGGGTGGACCAGCGCCTCGTGGTAGCGGTGCTGGTCGCGGCCGCTGACCCGCAGCCGCCCGTCGAGGAAGACGTCGAGCCGCCCGTCCGGGCCGCCGGTGACGACGATCTCCTGTACGTCCGTCTGCACGGCGACCCGCACCCCTTCCCCGTACACCGCCCGCCGCGCCGCCCGCTCGAAGTCGTCGACGAGGACCGTCGCGGTGGCGAGCAGCGCCAGCACCACCGTGTTCGCGACGACCAGCAGGCAGCGCTCGCGCCGCGTCAGCTCGCGCCGGAAGAGCCACAGCACCAGCGCCCCGCCCGCCACCGTGTTGACCGCCCCGGTCAGCAGCGCCCCGGTCAGCTGTCCGCACAGCGGCAGCAGGAGGAACGGGAAGGCCAGGCCGCCGACCAGCGCCCCGACGTAGTCCGCGGCGAAGAGGTCCGCCACGTCGCCGCTCGTGTCCCGGCCCTCCCCGCGCCGGGCCACGCGCTGGATCAGCGTCATCAGCAGCGGGATCTCGGCGCCGATGAGCACCCCGATGGCCAGCGAGAAGCCGACCAGCACGTACCGTGCCCCGCCGAGCCAGGCGAACGTCGCGTAGAGCACCAGCGCCGAGGCGCCGCCGACCAGTGCCAGCGCGGCCTCCACCAGGCCGAACCCGACCGCGGCACGGCACCGCAGCCGCTTGGCGAGCAGCGAGCCGATGCCCATCGCGAAGACCATCACCGAGAGCACGACGGACGCCTGGGTGACGGAGTCGCCGATCAGGTACGACGCGAGGGCGACCAGTTCGAGTTCGTACACGAGGCCGCACGCGGCGCAGACGAAGACCACACCGAGCACCAGGAAACGGCCGGTACGCGGACGCACAGGCAGGGCCGCCGGGGCTTCCGGCGCCGAAAGCGGCACAGGCGCATCGATCACCATGGGAACGCTACGTCACAAGAAGCTGACCGGACGTCACCCATGAGAGTGCACTTACAGGGCCGCATGCATACGTGCGCCGACCCGTGATCGCGTCGCCACCAGCCGGCCTTCCTGCGGGTACGCGTGCCAGGTGCGCCACCGCACCTGGCCCTCGCACCGCTGCGCCAGCATCGCCGTGAACGCGTGCGGACTGCCGGGAAACGTGCCCGCCAGGCCGTGGGGGTGGTCGGCGACGAGCGCGAGGAGTTCCTGCGCCCGGTTCGCGAACTGCCTCTGGGAGAGCGTCTCCACGCGGGCGGCGAATTCGTACTCCCACGTTCCGAGCCGTTTGGCCACGCCCAGTGGCAACGGCGTACTGGTGTCGGACATGCAGGCGACTGTCTCGGAACAGGAACTTCCGTCCTCCTCCAGGAGCACTTGGTGGGAGGCCCCGAGGAGTCTCAACTGGATTATGGCGCCGCCCAGTTGCAGGTCGAGCACAGCGAGGGCCGGCAGCGGCTCGCGCCCCAGCGCCCAGGCCAGATCGGCGGCGCGCGTGTCGGTGTAGGCAGTCTTGAGGGTCGTGAGCATGAGTGGGCTCCGCAAACAGGCGTTTAGAAAGGCGGACAGGGGTCACCCGGGGGTGTGTGGGGGAATTCGGGGACCGCCTGCTCGGGTCCACATGAGGTCCGAGGGCTGGTGTTCTCGACAGCGAGGGAATCACGGAGAGTGCTGCCGTCACAGCGCTTTTACCCAACTTGACGTGCTTTCCATCCCCCGGGGGACCACCCGGTTCAACTGTTCAACAGGAAAGCACCCGGCGGGAGTTCACCCGCCGGGCGCGTGGGTCTGACGTTCTGTGCGGTGCTGCTGTGGTACGCGGGGCGAAGCCTTCGCCCCGCGGTGGCGGCGGAGGCGACTGCCCCGTGTCAGTCGCCTCCGCCGCCGCCCCCTCCACCGCCGCCGCAACCGCCACCGCCGCCCCAGGACGAGCCGTCGTTCTGGCTGCCCTCCCACCAGCTGCCGCCACCGCTGTAGCTGCCGCCCGGCCCCCGGCCGCGCTTCCCCGCGAGCGCGGTCAGTCCCACGATCGCCAGCACCACGATCACCAGCAGGCCGAATCCCACGATCCCCACGGCCCTCACCGTCCTTCCGGCCCCCCGAAGCGAGGTGCTCGCTTCTTCCGTGTCTTGCGTGACCGGGTGATGCCCTCGGCGCTCCGGCGCCAAAGCAGACTTGAGCTACTCCAGAGCTTCGGCCCAGGATGGCCGTCATGACGACGCCGACAGACCAAGCACGCGGCCGGGACCACGGCCGGCGCCCCCTGCTCAACCGCAGGCTGGCGGAGTTCGGGACGACGATCTTCGCGGAGATGTCGGCACTGGCCCTGAGGACCGGTTCGATCAACCTCGGCCAGGGCTTCCCCGACACCGACGGCCCCGAGGAGATCAGGGAGGCGGCCGTCCGTGCCCTGCGCGACGGCCGCGGCAACCAGTACCCGCCCGGCCCCGGCGTCCCCGAACTGCGTACCGCGATCGCCGCCCATCAGGAGCGCTTCTACGGACTGGTCCACGACCCCGACACCGAGGTGCTCGTCACCGCCGGCGCCACCGAGGCGATCGCCGCGTCCCTCCTCGCCCTGGTGGAGCCCGGCGACGAGGTCGTCGCGCTGGAGCCGTACTACGACTCGTACGCCGCCTGCATCGCGATGGCGGGCGGCACCCGCGTCCCGGTCACCCTGCGCCCGCGGGAGAACCGGTACGTGCTCGACCTGGACGAACTCCGCGCCGCCGTCACCCCCCGCACCCGCCTCCTCCTCCTCAACACCCCGCACAACCCCACCGGCACCGTCCTGACCCGCGAGGAGCTGACCGCGATCGCCGCGCTCGCGGTCGAACGCGATCTCCTCGTCGTCACCGACGAGGTCTACGAGCACCTGGTCTTCGACGGCGAGCACATCCCGCTCGCGTCGCTGCCCGGCATGCGCGAGCGCACGGTCACCATCTCCTCCGCCGGCAAGACCTTCTCGTACACCGGATGGAAGGTCGGCTGGATCACCGCGTCCCCCGCCCTGGTGACGGCCGTCCGCAGCGCCAAGCAGTACCTGACGTACGTGTCGGCCGGGCCCTTCCAGTACGCCGTCGCCGAGGCCCTGCGGCTGCCCGGCACGTACTTCACCGGCCTCCTCGACGACCTGCGGGCCAAGCGCGACCTGCTGTCCGCCGGGCTCGCCGACGCCGGCTTCGAGGTCTACCGCCCGGCCGGCACGTACTTCGTCACCACCGACATCCGCCCGCTGGGCGAGACCGACGGCTTCGCCTTCTGCCGTGCGCTGCCGGAGCGGTGCGGGGTGGTCGCCGTCCCGAACGCGGTCTTCTACGACCACCGGGAGGAGGGCGCGCCGTTCGTGCGGTTCGCCTTCTGCAAGCGGACGGACGTGCTCCAGGACGCGGTGGCCCGCCTGAAGGGCCTGGCCGGCGGTTAGCCCGGCAGACCGGCCGGCGGCCTGGCTGCCCGCCGCGGCCCGGCCGGCGGGCATGAGAAAGCCCGGCCGGGGGCCGCGGTCGTGGTGACCGCCGCCCCGGCCGGGCTGCCGCTGAGCCACGGGGCGCACCTGGTGACGGCCGCCCCGGTCCCGCCGTGAAGCGCGCCGCTCAGGCGCCGTCTTCGCTGTCGCCCTCGGCGGAGTCGACGTCCTTCTCCAGGCCGAGCTGCTCGACGAGCCACTTGTCGAACTCGATCGAGGCGCGCACCCAGCCGACCGTCGACGAGACGAAGTGCTCCAGGCTGACGCCGGTGCCGATCAGCATCTGCGCCTCACCGATGAGACGGACGGTGCCGTCGTCGTGGGTGTGGCTGTAGACCTTGGGCCACAGCGTGCGGCGGTTCCAGTCGTCGATCAGTTCGAGGAGCTGGACCTTCTCCTCGATCGCGTGCGGCCGGTCGTAGAAGGTCCGTACCGAGAAGACCTGCTGGTCGTCCTCGCCGCGGAACATGAAGTACGTGCGGAATTCCTCCCACGGCGCGGCGAGGTCGCCCTCGTCGTCGACGACGTACTTCAGCTCCATCTGGTCGAGCAGCTGCTTGACGAGGTCCTGGTCCGGGACGACGGGGCCGGCCGGCCCTTCCGGCTGCGGTTCGGGCTGGCCCCCGAAGTTGGGAATCGAGGACGGGTCGATAGACATGTTCAGTACTCCTGGGATCTCGCGTGTGGGGTCTCGGGTGGCTGCCTGACATCGACCCTAGTCGCGAAAGCGGGCCGGGGTCCTTCGCCCTCCGCTGAACTCCGCCGAAACCACTACCGCGCGGCGCCCACGGTCAGTCCGTCCCCGTCCCGGTCCACCCGTACCGTGTCGCCGTCGGTGATCTCGCCCGCCAGGATCTCCTTCGCGAGCCGGTCGCCGATCGCCGTCTGGATGAGGCGGCGCAGCGGCCGGGCGCCGTAGGCCGGGTCGTTCCCCTTGTCCGCCAGCCAGGCCAGGGCGGCCGGGGTGACGTCGAGGGTGAGGCGGCGGTCGGCGAGGCGCTTGGCGAGGCGGCCGATCTGGAGCTCGGCGATGTGCGCCAGCTCGTCCCCCGACAGGGCGGAGAAGACGACCAGGTCGTCGAGGCGGTTGAGGAACTCCGGCTTGAAGGAGGACCGTACGACCTCCAGGACCTGCTCCTTCTTCACTTCCGCGCTGGTCAGCGGCTCGACGAGGTACTGACTGCCGAGGTTGGAGGTCAGGATCAGGATGGTGTTGCGGAAGTCCACCGTCCGGCCCTGGCCGTCGGTGAGGCGGCCGTCGTCGAGGACCTGGAGCAGGATGTCGAAGACCTCGGGGTGCGCCTTCTCGACCTCGTCGAGGAGCACGACGCTGTACGGGCGGCGGCGGACCGCCTCCGTGAGCTGGCCGCCCTCCTCGTAGCCGACGTAGCCGGGCGGGGCGCCGACCAGCCGGGCGACGCTGTGCTTCTCGCTGTACTCGCTCATGTCGATGCGGACCATGGCCCGCTCGTCGTCGAAGAGGAAGTCCGCGAGCGCCTTGGCCAGCTCGGTCTTGCCGACACCGGTCGGGCCGAGGAAGAGGAACGAGCCGGTCGGACGGTCGGGGTCGGCGATGCCGGCGCGGGTGCGGCGCACCGCGTCCGAGACCGCCCGTACCGCCTCGTGCTGTCCGATCAGGCGCCTGCCGAGCTCGTCCTCCATGCGCAGCAGCTTCTGCGTCTCGCCTTCGAGCAGGCGTCCGGCGGGGATGCCGGTCCAGGAGCCGACCACGTCCGCGATGTCGTCGGGACCGACCTCCTCCTTGACCATGGTGTCGGTACGGGCCTCGGCCTCGGCGGCGGCGGCCTCCTCCAGCTCGCGCTCCAGGCCGGGGATCTCGCCGTACAGCAGCTTGGAGGCGGTGTCGAAGTCGCCGTCGCGCTGGGCGCGCTCGGCCTGGCCGCGCAGGTCGTCCAGCCTCTCCTTCAGCTCACCGACGCGGTTGAGGCCCTGCTTCTCCTTCTCCCAGCGGGCGTTGAGGCCGCGCAGCTCCTCCTCCTTGTCGGCGAGGTCGCGGCGCAGCTTCTCCAGGCGCTGCTTGCTCGCCGGGTCGGACTCGTTCTTGAGCGCGAGCTCCTCCATCTTCAGCCGGTCGACGGAGCGCTGGAGCTCGTCGATCTCGACGGGCGAGGAGTCGATCTCCATGCGCAGGCGCGAGGCGGCCTCGTCGACGAGGTCGATGGCCTTGTCGGGGAGGAAGCGGGAGGTGATGTACCGGTCGGAGAGGGCTGCGGCGGCCACCAGCGCGGAGTCCGCGATCTGCACCTTGTGGTGGGCCTCGTACCGGCCCTTGAGGCCGCGGAGGATCGCGATGGTGTCCTCCACGGTCGGCTCGGCGACCAGCACCTGCTGGAAGCGGCGCTCCAGGGCGGGGTCCTTCTCGATCCGCTCGCGGTACTCGTCGAGGGTCGTCGCGCCGACCATGCGCAGCTCGCCGCGGGCCAGCATCGGCTTGAGCATGTTGCCCGCGTCCATGGCCGAGTCGCCGCCGGCGCCGGCGCCCACGACGGTGTGCAGCTCGTCGATGAAGGTGATGATCTGGCCGTCGCTCCCCTTGATCTCGGAGAGGACGGTCTTGAGCCGCTCCTCGAACTCGCCGCGGTACTTGGCCCCGGCGACCATCGCGCCCAGGTCCAGCGACACCAGCCGCTTGTTCTTCAGCGACTCGGGCACGTCGCCCTTGACGATGCGCTGGGCGAGCCCTTCGACCACGGCCGTCTTGCCGACGCCGGGCTCACCGATCAGCACCGGGTTGTTCTTCGTACGCCGCGACAGCACCTGCACGACGCGCCGGATCTCCTGGTCCCGCCCGATGACCGGGTCGAGCTTGCCTTCGCGCGCGGCCGCCGTGAAGTCGGTGCCGAACTTCTCCAGGGCCTTGTACTGGCCCTCCGGGTCGGGTGTGGTCACCCGGCGCCCTCCCCTGATCTTCTCGAACGTCTCCAGCAGTTTCGCGGCGCTCGCGCCCTCCTGGGAGAGTACGTCCCCGGCCTTGCCGCCCTTGGCCGCGATGCCGATGAGCAGGTGCTCGGTGGAGAGGTAATCGTCGCCCAGCTCCTTCGCCCGCTGCGAGGCGTCGGCGATGACCGCGAGCAGCTCGCGATTGGGCTGCGGCGGGGCCACGGTCGACCCCGTCACGCTGGGCAGCGCGGCGAGCACGCGCTCGGCCCCGGCCCGTACGGCCGCCTGGTCCGCCTCGACGGCGGCCAGCAGATCGATGATGTTCTCGTTGTCCTCGCCCGCGAGCAGGGCCAGCAGCAGATGCGCGGGGGTGAGGTCCGCGTGCCCGTCCTGCACGGCCCGATTGCTCGCCGACTGGATCGCGTCCCGGCTCTTGTTGGTCAGCTCTGCGTCCACTGCGCTCTCTCCTCCTCGGCGGGGCGGGGAGCTTTCTCCCTCAGCTATGACTTGTTCAGCATCCGCAAAGTTGAGTCTATTCCACTCAAGGCGAAGAAAGACAGCACGGCTACGCTGCCACCATGGCCATCGACGTACGCAACCCCGGTCCGGAGTACCTCGCCTTCTGGCGCGAGTACCACTTGTGCACGCTGACAACCCCGCGCCCGGACGGCTCGCCGCACGTCGTCCCGGTCGGCGTGACGTACGACCCCGAGGCGGGGCTCGCCCGCGTCATCACCAACAAGACCAGCACGAAGGTCGCGAACGTGCAGGCGGCGGGGCCGGACGGGGCGCGGGTCGCCGTCTGCCAGGTCAAGGGCGGTCACTGGGCGACGCTGGAGGGGCGGGCGGTCGTCCGTACGGAACCGGAGCTGATCGCGGAGGCGGTACGCCGCTACGCCGAGCGGTACGAGCGCACGCCGGCGCCGAACCCGGACCGCGTGCTGATCGAGATCACCCTGGACCGCGCGATGGGCCGGGCTCCGGGCGCGGCCTGATCAGGGTCCGGGCCCGGAACCCGCTCCGGGTCCGGGCAGCACAGCGGCGCCACCGTGTTCAGGTCCACGGTGGCGCCGCTGTGTGGGGGAGCGCCTGAGCGATTTGTAACGACGGGGGAATCGCTTCAGGCGCTGCGGGGGGTGGCAGTGCTGGTTTCTGGTTCGAACAGCTGGTGGTCACGCTGGTCGAGATTGACGAACACCATGCCGTAGCGCACGACACAGCGAACGGGCTTCGGCGCCCCTCGGGGCTTGCGGAGGCACCGGTAGGCACGGACGTCCTCATCCTCTTCACGCGCGACCAGGATCGGCTCGCCGAACAGGGTGACCATCAGCGAGTCGCCACGGTGGGGAATGGCCGTGACCAGGTCGATGAAGTGCCACCCCGAGCGGTAGGCAGTGGCCATCTCGCGTCTGAAGGTGCGGTCGTCCGGTGGGACGGTCATGCGTCCGTCTCGGCCGGCGCGACGCCCCAGCCGGTGTCCGACGGACCTTCCGCCTGTACGTTGCCCCAGCCGGTGTCCGGCGGGCCGGCCAGCTGAGAGTTGCCCCAGCCGGTGTCCGGCGGCGAGTCCATCACGCCGCTGCCACCCAGGGCCCCGAAAGCCACGGCCACAGAGAAAGCAACGGCAAGCGCCGAGCGAAGCAATATTTTGTACATGGTCGGCTTCGTCCTCACTTGAAGGTTTCCTCTCCCCCGTGTCACAAAGACGATGGCTCATTCAGGCACGTCAACGCCACAGAACCGATGCATCATGTTCCTGCATGTTCAGGACCCTGGGGGGTGGAGATTTGCCTATAAATGAATCAAAACCGACACATCCCCATGCCGTCACCGAGCTGTGTGACGACGGAGCGGAGTTCTATGCCAGCGCCCTGAGCGCGGGACGGATAGCGCGCGCCGAGGTGCATACGGCCCCGTGTCTGCTGGATTTCGCCTTGCTGCATCCCGATCCGGACGACGAAACGTGGCTCCGTCCGGTTCCACCGTCCGTCGCACTGGCGCAGCGGCTCCACCCCCTGGAACGGGAGATCCAGGACCGGAGACGCCATTCCGTCGAACTGACCGAGTCCTTTGAGCCGTTCATGGCCATCAGCGCCCAGGACCCGGCGCCCACCCACGCGATCACCGTGCTGGAAGGCTTCGCCCGGATCAACGCGGCGCTCAACCTCGCCACCGCGGAGTGCCGCAACGAGGTACTGACGATCCAGCCCGGCGGGCGGCGCACCGAGCACATCCTCAACCAGGCCCTCGAACGCGACAGGCCGCTGATAGACCGCGGGGTCCGGATGCGCACCCTGTACCAGCACACCGTCCGGCACAGCCAGGGCACGATGGCCTACGTGGACCGGATAGCCGACGGAAAGGTCGAGATCCGGACGCTCGAAGAACTCGTCGAGCGGCTCATCATCTGCGATCAGACGGTCGCCTTCATCCCGGCCCGCGACGACCAGCAGGTCGCTCTGGAACTCCGCCACCCCGGCCTCGTCCAGTACCTGATCGGCGTCTTCGAGCAGTTCTGGCAGCGGGGCGTGCCCCTCCAGGAGCAGGTCTCCTACAAGCACACCCCCGACGGCATATCCGGTGTCCAGCGCTCCATCGCCAAGCTCCTCGTCGAGGGGTACGTCGACGAGGCCATCGCCCGCCGGCTCGGCATGAACGTACGGACCGCCCGCGCGCACATAGCCAAGCTCGCCGCCACCCTCGGCAGCGGCAGCCGCGCCCAACTCGGCTACCTCATCGCCCAGTCCGGCATCCTGGAGCAGGACCACTGACCACCCTCCCCTCCTGACCACGATTTCGCCACCGCCATCTTGTTGCACCGCGGGAAACGGGGCCCCGGATGAGCGGAGACGGGGAAGAACCAGCGCGTTCACATGGCAGCCGGGAACGGCGCGGCGCCGCGATCCGGCTCCGCACCGAAACACCGGCGAGGCGGTGGCCCGCAGGACGGGCATCGGCGTACGGACCCGCCACGCCCGCACCGCCACACTCGTGCAGGCGCTCAGCGCCTCGGGCCGGACCCGCCCCGGGGCGCTGCCCGTCCGCTCCGGCACAGCCGGGGCGCCCCGTCCGCATCTTCCCCAACCCGGCCTGGCGAAGCGGTAGTTTCACACCATCTCCATCTGTAAAGTCGTCCTCCCCCCACGTCTGTGACTCCTCTTCTCCAACAGAAAAGAGCTGCCGGCCGTGCACGTGGACACCCGCACCACCCTCCGCGCCGTCGCCACGGCCACCGCGCTCGCCATGAGCACCGGAGCGCTGTACGCACTCGGCGTCACCCCGGCCTCCGCCGCCTGCGCCCCGCCCACCTGGCAGGCGCAGTTCTTCGCCAACACGACGTTCACCGGAACGCCCGCCGCGACCGTCTGCGACGCCGCCGTCAGCGAGAACTACGGCACCGGCGACCCGGCCGGCGTCACCCTCCCCCCGGACGGCTTCGGCGTCCGCTGGTCCCTGACCCGCGACTTCGGCTCCGGCGGTCCCTTCACGCTCACCGCCGAGGCGCTCGACGGCATCAGGGTGTACGTCGACGGGGTGCGCCGGATCGACCTGTGGCAGGACGTCACCACCGTGCAGAGGAAGACGGCCGACATCACGATCCCCCGGGGCGTCCACACCCTGCGCGTCGACTACGCCGCCTTCACCGGCTCGGCGAGCGTCAGGTTCGGCTACGCGCCGCGCACTTCGCCCGACGTGGACACGGTGCCGCCGCTCGCCCCCGCGGGCGCGAGGACGGCGTACGACACGGCCACGCGCAGGGCCGCCGTCACCTGGTCGCCGAACGCCGAGATGGACCTGGCCGGATACCGCGTCTTCCGCCGCCTCAAGGGCACCGGCACGTACCTCGACGTCACGGGCGCGCCCCACATCACCGGCACGACGTACACCGGCGTCCCGCCCGCGACCGGCGAGGTCTGGTACTACGAGGTCCGCGCCGTCGACCGGGCCGGCCGCGAGGGTCCCGGCAGCGCCGACATGCCCGTCACCACCGTCGACAGGACGCCTCCCGCGGCCCCCGCCGGCCTCGCGGGGAAGCAGGAGGACGGCGACACCAACTCCCTGAGCTGGCAGGCGGCCGCGGACGCGGTGAAGTACGAGGTGTACCGCGCGGCCGGAGACTCGCGCGAGTACGCGAAGACCGCGACGGTGGAGACCCCGGCCCACACCGATTCCGGCCTCGACCCGGCGGTGGCGTCGTACAAGTACACGGTCAAGGCCCTGGACGCGGCCGGCAACGCGTCGCCGTACGCCCCCCACGTCACCCTCTCCCACGACACCGCCCCGCCCCCGCCGCCCACCGCGCCCGCCGTCACCGCCGAGGACGACACGGGCGTCACCCTGTCCTGGCGGAGCGGGGCCGCCGCCGGCACCGAGGCGTACACCGTCTACCGCGCCCCCGAGGACCTCGACGTCGAGACGGTGGTCGGCACGACGGAGGCGCTCACCCTCCGGGACACCACCGGCCAGGCGGGGCAGCGCTTCCGTTACCGCGTCGCGGCCGTCGACGCGGTGGGCAACGAGTCGGCGAAGACGGAGTGGGTGCACGGCCGGCGGGCGGTCGGCCCGGACGCCGTACCGACCGCGCCGCAGGAGCTGACGGGCACGCTCACGGGCGGCCGGCTGGAACTGGGGTGGGCGGCGGGCCCGTACGTCCCGGTGACCGGGTACCGCGTCTACAGGAGCGCGACGAGCCCCGTCCCCACCGGCGCCGGCGCGGAGCCCTACCGCGTCACGCAGGACCCCGCCCTGACTGTCGACGACGTCCCGGCCGACGAGCGCGGCCACTTCTACGCGGTCGTCGCCGTGACCCGGTACGGCGTCGCCTCGCCCGCCTCGGGCTCCTTCAAGCCCGTGTACCGGGCGCACCGGCCGCCCGCCGCGACCCGGATCTACGACGTGTCCGGCCACGACGGGATGGTGTGGTTCGTCTGGGACCACGTGGAGGCCGACGAGGGCGCGCCCGCGGTCACCGGCTACCGCGTCTACCGGGCGACGGAGCCCGGTGTCACGAAGGAGAACGCGACCGCACTGCCCCTGACCACGGACAACGAGTTCAGGGACACGGACGTGACCAACGGGACGGCGTACTACTACGCGGTGGCCGCGGTCGACGCGGAAGGCGGCGAGGCGTCGCTGTCGGCGGAGGTCTCCGCGACGCCGAAGGCCGACGCGGCCCCCTGACCAGGGGGCGCTGCCGGAGCGCCGGGCCCGCGGGACGATCACGCCCGGCGTTCCCCGCGCGGAACCGGTGCCGCGCCCCGGACACGCCGAAGGGGCCGGCGGACATCATGTCCGCCGGCCCCTTCGGCCGGGCCGCGGGGCTACGGCCTGTTCAGGTCTTCTGCTCACCCGGACGTCTGCCCGGCCGCCAGACCACCAGCGCGCTCGCCTGCTGCACGTCCTCGTACCGGACCAGGTCGCGCCGGTACGACGCGTGCACCTGCGCCTCGCGCTGCTGCAACGCGACCGCCGCGCCCTCCACCGCCGCCGAGAGTTCGGCGACGCGCTGCTGGAGCGCGATCACCTGGTTCTCCAGCTCGATGATGCGCTTGATGCCGGCCAGGTTGATGCCCTCGTCCTGCGACAGCTGCTGCACCTGGCGGAGCATCTGGATGTCACGGGCCGAGTAGCGCCGGCCGCGCCCGGCCGTGCGGTCGGGGGAGACCAGGCCGAGGCGGTCGTACTGCCGCAGGGTCTGCGGGTGCAGACCGGAGAGCTGTGCCGCGACCGAGATGACGTACACCGGCGTCTCGTCGGTCAGCTGGTACGGATTACGGCGCTGGCGCGGGTCCATCTCATGCTCCCTTCGCGGCCTGGAACAGCTCAGCCCGCGGGTCCTCCCCCGCGGTCGCCTCACGGTAGGACTCCAGTGCCTGGCGGGCCTTGTCGTCAAGGCTCTTGGGCACTTCGACCTCCACGGTGACCAGCAGGTCGCCGCGGGTGCCGTCCTTGCGGACCGCGCCCTTGCCGCGGGCGCGCATCGTGCGGCCGCCCGGCGTACCGGCCGGCAGCTTGAGGGTGACCGGCGGCCCGCCCAGCGTCGGGACCTTCACCTCGCCGCCGAGCGCCGCCTCCACGAAGGTGACGGGCACGGTGACGGTGAGGTTGTCGCCCTTGCGGCCGAAGACGGGGTGCGGGTCCACGTGGACCACGACGTACAGGTCGCCGGCCGGACCGCCCCGTTCACCGGGACTTCCCTTGCCGCGCAGCCGGATCCGCTGGCCGTCGGAGACACCCGCCGGGATGCGGACCTGCATGGTGCGCGAGGACTGGGCACGGCCGCTGCCCTTGCACACGTCGCAGGGGTCCTGGGCGATGAGCCCGCGGCCCCGGCAGTCGACGCACGGGTCGGTGAGCGAGAAGCCGCCACCGCCGCCGCGCGACACCTGTCCCGTACCGACGCAGGTCGGGCACACGCGGGGCGTGCCGTTCTTGTCGCCGGTACCGGAACACGCCTTGCAGGGTGCCTGGCTGGACATCCGGAGCGGGACCGTGGCCCCGTCGACCGCCTCGGTGAAGCTGAGCGTCACCTCGGACTCGATGTCCTGGCCGCGGCGCGGCTGCGTCCGCGCACCCGGACCGGCACCCCGGTTGAACAGGCCCCCGAACACGTCCCCGAGGCCGCCGCCGAACCCGCCGGCACCGCCGGTCTGGGCCCCGCCCTGGGCGCCTCCGAAGAGGTCGCCCAGGTCGAAGTTGAAGGTGCCGCCACCGGCGCCCGGGCCCGGACGGAATCCGCCGTTCCCGAACAGAGCACGCGCTTCGTCGTACTCCTTGCGCCGCTTGGGATCACCGAGGACGTCGTTCGCCTCGGAGATCTCCTTGAAGCGGTCCTCCGCCTTGGCGTCGCCCTTGTTGGCGTCCGGGTGGAACTCGCGGGCGAGCTTCCGGTACGCCTTCTTGATCTCGGCCTCGGTGGCGTCCTTCGGGACGCCGAGAACCTTGTAGTAGTCCTTCTCGACGAAGTCCTTCGTGCTCATCCCCGACGTCCCTCCTTCCTGCCGTTACGACATGTACTGCTCCTGGTCACGTCAGCCCTCTTCCGGGCCACCGCTCTCCTCGTCCGGCGCCTTGGCCGCGGGCTCGTCCGCCTTGGCGGGCGCGGCACCGGGCTGGGGCTCGGCCACCGCGACCCGCGCGGGACGGATGGTCCGCTCGCCGATCCGGTAGCCCGGCTGCAGGATCGCGACGCACGTCGTCTCCTCGACGTCCGGTGCGTACGAGTGCATCAGGGCCTCGTGGATCGTCGGGTCGAAGGGCTCGCCCTCCTTGCCGAACTGCTGCAGGCCCATCTTGGCGGCGACCGTCTCCAGCGATTCGGCCACCGACTTGAACCCGCCCACCAGCTCGCCGTGCTCACGGGCGCGGCCGATGTCGTCGAGGGTCGGGAGGAGCTCGCTCAGGAGGTTCGCGACGGCGATCTCCTTGACCGTGACCCGGTCCCGCTCCACGCGGCGACGGTAGTTCTGGTACTCCGCCTGGAGCCGCTGGAGGTCCGCGGTGCGCTCGTTGAGCGCCATGCGTACCTGGTCCAGCTGCGCCGTCAGAGCTACGTCCTGTACGTCCCCGGCCGGGGCCGCCGGGCCCGACTCCTCAGTGGAGTCGGCCCCTGCCTTCTCGGGCGCGGCGGCCTGCGGTTCGGCGTCTTCGGGAGTGGCGCCTGAGGGGACGTCGGGCTTCTCCTCGAAGCCCGGAGTCTCCTCGGTCATGCGGCGCCTCCCTGCCGGCCGGCGTCCTTCTCGTCGTCGACGATCTCGGCGTCGACGACGTCGTCGTCCGCCTTGGCCTGCTCGGCGCCGGGAGCGTCGCCGCCCGCGGCCTGAGCACCCTCGGCGTT